>CAZANK010000410.1:0-3807 GCA_964486235.1 uncultured Prolixibacteraceae bacterium
TAACAGATCGAAGCCACAGAAAGCTCTTCTTCGGCCAGTAAACGGCAGGCATGTGTGATCCTTATCTCGTTCAGGAACCGGATAAACGTTTTATTGGTCCTTTTTTTGAAATACCGGCAGAAGGCCGGAACCGAAAGATTAGCGATGGCAGCGGCTTTGTCCAGGGACAGATCCTGGTGAAAATTGTTGATGGCATTTATACACTTTATTAAGCCGGTCTGAATCGCGGATATTGATCAACTCCTGAACAGTCGGGCTGGTCAGGAGTTGAAATTCCTTTTTTGAGGCAATGATTTCAAGCATCAAAAAAAGGATGGTGATCCGCTCAAATCCGGAGGCCTTACTGATCGCTTTCATGAAGGAAGCAACTTCAAGCTGGGTGTTTCCATTCAGTTTAATTCCCCGCTGAGAAAGCTGAATTAATTCAAGGATATTTCTTGATTCGGGCAACCGCCAGAACGGCTCTCCGAAAATATCTTTTTTGAAAAGAACGAATATGATTTCAGAAGTAAGACTGCTGTCTTTTTGGGTATATTGCTCATCACTGTACCAGGCATGTGGCACATTTTCACCGATCAGGATCAGGTCGCCAGGCTTGAAGCGTTCGACCGAATCTCCTACAATCCGGGTGCCGGTGCCCCGGATCACAAACAATAGCTCCACGTCCGGGTGAAACTGTAAAGGATTCGGGAAATATTTGAATTCCATGTGCTCCACGTAAAATGAATGATCGATGTTTGCCTCTATTTTTTGAAAAACCGGTAACATGTCAAAATCGGGTTATTTTTTGATCAAATTCTTTTACGATTATCTCATTGAACCGACGTAACTTTAAACATAGAAATTATTTATAATGAAGCCAGTCAATTTATGGATGATATTGCCTGCATAAAAGTAACAAAAAAATGACTGTCAGAAACTTTGAAAAAGTATTAAAATATAAAACCAGGACGTTATGAAAAGTATTTTTTGCCTGCTTGCGCTGATGAGTATCACATGGATGTCGTGTACTCAAAGTACAACCAATGACAAGGACGACATTGTTATTGAAAATGAGCAGGTTAAATTAATCATCCGGAGTGACGGGACTTCCCGGGGTTTGCTGTTTAAGCCCGCAAAAGAGGAATGTTTAATTCCGGGAGAAAACGTTCCCTTGTTTTCTGTGACACAGGAACGGCCCTATCATAATGAAATAAAACTATCGCATCCCAACAAGAAAATGACTTTTCAGGCGAATTCAGTCCGCCGGGAAGGAGACCAATTAATCGTGGGGTTTGAACTGATCCCCTATGAAGCAGTGATCCGGATCAGGGAAACACCCGATTACATCAGTTTCAGCTTTGAGGATTTTAAAGTTGACCCTGACGATTATCCGGCGTACCTGAAAATTACCCCGCCGCCTGCCACTGAACTGTGTTTTATGCAGTTACCCGTAAAAAACAGGAAGTATTTTGGTGAATGGCTCAATGTGAGCTGGGACGAACAGATTTCTGTCAATCTGCTGGGTACTGATCCGTATGCGAGGATTGATGCGGAAAGACGCAACGGATACCGCATCATGAAGGCAGAAGCCGAAAAAGGGGTAAGGTTTAAAGAGGTCGGGGCTGCTTTAATCGTTTGCAAAACAGATGAGCTTTTAGACAAAATTGCCCGTGTGGAAGAAGATTACAATTTGCCCAAAGGGGTAAAAAGCAGAAGGGACAGCCGGACAAAATTATCCTATTACTGGTCCGGCAACGTGAACCCCGGCAACCTTGAACAGCATCTGAAATACGCCAAAATGGCGGGATTCCGTAACATGATGCTGTATTACCCTTCTTTTATGGACAGCCGGGGATACCGGAAACTGGGCGATTATGACTGGAATAAGTCGATGTACCCGAATGGAAAAGATGACCTGAAGGCGATGCTGAAGAAGATAGAAGATGAAGGGATCATGCCCGGTTTTCATTTTCTCCATACCCATATTGGCCGGGACAGCAGGTACGTGACGCCTGTACCTGATCACCGGCTGAACCTGATTCGGTATTATACGCTTGCGGAACCTTTAAGCAAAAGCGATACGACCATCTATATTGAACAAAATCCGGAGGGGACAACCGTGGCCGGGGGCTGCAGGGTACTGAAGATCGGGACTGAACTGATCTCGTATCGCGGATATACCACCGCTCCGCCTTACCGGTTCACCGGTTGCGTTCGCGGTACCGATGAAACAACCGTCAATGCCCAACCGGCGGGATATATCTTTGGACTGCTGGATGTGAGTGAATTTGGGGCAACCAGCGTTTATATGGATCAGAACACCGATTTGCAGGATGAAATCACAGAAAAGATCGCGGATATTTATGACGCAGGATTTAAATTTATCTACTTTGATGGTTCAGAGGGTGTGAATCCGCCATTTTGGTTTCATGTGGCCTCAGCGCAATATAAAGTTTTCAGCCGCCTGAAACCTGAACCTGTGTTTGCAGAAGGAGCTGCAAAGACCCACTTTAGCTGGCACATGCTCAGTGGCGGGAATGCCTTCGATGTGTTCAGTCCTGAATCGTTAAAAGAAGAAACCCGGAGATGGCCTGTAGAAGAAGCTCCCCGGATGAAAGCAGATTTCACCCGCATTAACTTTGGGTGGTTAGGTTATCGGGGCCCGGACAAAAATACGATAGGCACACAGCCCGACATGCTCGAATATGTCACGAGCAGGGCAGCAGCATGGGATTGTCCGGTTTCGATCCATGCCGATTTACAGAAATTCGATTCCCACCCCAGGACGGCCGATAACTTCGAAGTTTTAAGAAGATGGGAAGAAGTGAGGGTCCGGAACTGGCTGACGGAGGAGCAAAAACAAATGCTGAAAAACCCGGAACAGGAGCATATTCTGTTGCTGAACGAGCAAAAAGAATTCGAGTTGCAGCCTTATGGGCAGATTGAAAATGTCGCCGGCGGAAGCAAGGAGATCAGGGCTTTCATTTTTCAGAGGCAGAATGATCTTTATGTGGTTTACTGGCATATATCGGGCAGCAAAAAACTGGAACTGCCGTTAAAAAAATCAGATGCCACATTATTTGAAACACTGGGTGTGGAAGAAAACATCAGCTCCGGTCCGGATGATCCGGTGATTATCCCCGCCGGTGACCGCCGCTTCCTGAAGACAGGCAATCTGACAAAGGAACAGCTTGCCGATGCGTTTGTGAAGGCCAAAATTTTGAATTAAACACAGTCATAATCGAAAAATCCAAATAAATTTCAAGACTGAAACTCATGAACACAACCACAATCCCACAAAGTGAATTTGAAGGGCGAATAAAAAAATTCCAGGCGAATATCCGAAAAGAAAAGCTGGATGCCTGTCTGGTACATGCCACCGAGTCGGATATGGCGCATGTAAGGTACCTGAGTGAATACTGGCCTGCATTTGAGACCGCAGCCGTTTTTGTTCCTGCCGAAGGAGAGCCGGTATTGCTGGTAGGTCCTGAAAGTGACCTGTACGCTTCTCACCGGAGCTTTTTTAAAAACATTGAAAAATTGATCGAATACAGGGAATCGGCAGAACCGGATGCTCCCGGCATGTCTTTTATCACGTATAAAGAGCTGATTGCAAAACATGTCCCCAAAGGCATTAAAAAATTGGGAATAGTGGGTTGGGCGATCACCTCTTTACCGGTGTATATGTCGTTGAAAGAGCAACTTCCCGGAGTCGAACCCGTGAAAGCGGATATGACCCTGTGGCCTTTAAGATTTGTAAAAAGCGAAAATGAACTGGCCTGTATGCGTAAAGCTTTTGAGATATCGGAGCTTGCCGTGGAGGCT
>CAZANK010000411.1:0-3804 GCA_964486235.1 uncultured Prolixibacteraceae bacterium
ATGCTGCCTGATCCTTTTTTCTTCTTCTTCGATGATGGATTGAATGTCTCCGGAGATGATCCTGTAGTACCGTTTCCGGTCGCCCGGGTAGGTCATGTATTCAATACGACCTCTTAACTCCAGGTTTTTGAGTGCGGTACTGACGGCGCCCTTACTGATCTTCATCTCCGTCACAATCTCATCAAACGTGTACGCTTCTTTGTCGGTAACCATTAACAGCCCCAGGATCCGGGCAGCAACAGGTTGGATGCCGTCTTTTTCACAATTCCGTCCGATGTATTCGATCAGCTCTCGTTGTTTCGTGATCCGGTCAGAATTTTCCATTTTCCTTTTTGAAGTAAAAATAGGCAGTTTTTTTAGTTCAAAAAGTAAAAAACAATAAAAACCTTGCAAACTTTACAATAATTTGAAACAGGTGACGGCATTCGGTCGGATATCATCGGATCAATTCAACATTCCCGCTTGATCCCAAAGCCGCAGGTCAATTATCCGTGGGGACATCAAAAAAAAAGGATGGCTGCGTACCATCCTTTTCCCTTTAACCAACTCAAATTTATGAAAAAAAATCTGTGAAAAATTGTGCTTCTCTTGCTTCTGCTTACGGTACAAAGATAAGGTGTAAAATCGTTAACCGCTGTCAAACAAGGTTAATGAAAGTTAAAAATTCACTGGTCTGTTTTTTTTGGCTGAAAGTCGGCGGGAAAGCTGACGGGAAGCAGCACGTCGCCTTCACCGGTGCGGATCCAGGTTTTGAATGCCCGTTCTCCTTCGGTGAGTTCAATGATCCTTCCTCCGTTCGGTAATTCACCGTAGGTTGTTTTCCCCCCGGTGAAGCGCCCGTAAGCCAGCGCAATACCGCGAAGATAAGCGATGTAGTCGTTCACATGGTCGTGGCCGACGAAAGTGCCCATCACGTCACCGCATTCGAGCATAGCCAGGTACATCCCGGAATTGATTTTCGGTGCACACTCATTTTCAAGACGAATGCCAACGGGGGGATTTTTTTCATTCTTATATGCTTCGGCATATTCGGGCAGGGGGATATGAAAAAAGGCCAGCGCCGGCAGCACTTTACCGTTAGCCGCGGCCTGCTTTTTGCTTTGCTCGCGGTACCAGTCAATCTGGTTTTCACGGAACCAGCCATAGCCATCAACCGCCTCTTTCATTGGACTGTAGGCATTTGAGTCCATACAGTAGAGCAAAGCGCTGTTGGTGTTACCGGCCGACGATTTCACTTCGAGGACATAATTGCCGTAACCGAATACATCCGGGACTTTCGGAACAAAAAGGCAGCCCGGCATTTTGACAAGCAGTTCGGCGATCTGCGCACGGCTCATGTCGTGTTCATCGTCGTGATTTCCGAAAACCACGGCAAAAGGGATTTTGCGGTCAATGACAGGCTGGGTGACCATTTGCCACCCTTTTTCAACCGGCTTACCGGTAACCACGTCGCCCGTGAAGACCACCAGGTCGGGCTTTTCTTTTTCGAGGACTTCATTAATTGTCTTAAACGCAGCTTCCGATTTCTGGTCGTCGGCCTTGATGTGCGTATCGGTGAACTGCACGATCTTAAACTTTTTGCCGGCGTTAAAACGGAGAACCGGAGACTGCGCCAGCACTGGCGAAACCATGAGCATCATCCATGCCAGGGTTATCAGATTTCTTTTGTGCATACGTTGCTTTTTCAGTTATTTTTAGAAATAGACACAAAAATACAGATTTATGTTTGTTATAGCAACCAGATTGGCCCTTATGTGCCATAACTTCGGTTATGAGAATTTAAACAGTTTTATTACATTTGAACATGAACAAATGCTCCTGTGAGGACAAATAACAAAGATGTCTTTGTAACTTCGTACGCGAAAGACGATGCAGTGCTCCTGGTTATCGGGAACTGGCTGAGTGAGCCCATGAAGGTCAACCTGGAAATCGATTGGGAAAAGCTCGGATTGACGAAAAATGATGTCCATGTCAGGATTCCTGAAATAGCAGGTTATCAGGAGGAAGGATCGCTGCTGATAGATCATCCTTTTCAGGTTGATGCAAAGGGAGTGAAATTGATATGGATATCCAGGTGACCCCTCTGCCGCCAGACTCATCAGAAGCATAAGCTCCTGTCAATTTAGCATGAGCCGTAAAAATAATAAGATGAAGAAAAAGACTTTTTTATTGATTTGTTTCAGTATTCCCGCATTGGTGGTGTTTGCACAGCCGAATGCGACAGTTGACGAACGGGATAAAACGGTCAAAACATACCCTTATTCCGACCCGGACCCGATCCCTCAGCCAGACAGCAATTTTTATCCGTATTTCAGGTTCGACGGGTTTGCACAGGACGGCACGGACAAATCCTGGAAAGTCGTGGAACTTGAAAATGAGTATATCAAGGTAACCGTATTCCCCGAGATCGGAGGAAAAATCTGGGGAGCGGTCGAAAAATCGACCGGCAACGAATTTATTTACAGCAACTCCGTGGTCAAATTCAGGGATATTGCCATGCGCGGCCCGTGGACCTCCGGGGGCATTGAGCTGAATTTCGGCATCATCGGCCATGCTCCCACCACATCTTCGCCCGTGGATTATTGTTTCGGCACAAACGAAGACGGGAGTGTAAGCTGTTTTCTGAGCGCCACCGACCTCTTAACCCGGACCCGCTGGGAAACGGAAGTCAACCTCCCGAAAGACAAGGCTTATTTCACGACGACCACCACCTGGCATAACCCCAACCCGCTGGAGCAGCCCTATTATCACTGGATGAACAGTGCCTGCCAGGCCCGCGAAGACCTTGAGTTCTGCTTCCCCGGCAGCGCCGCCATTGGCCATGGCGGTGAGGCTCACCCCTGGCCTGTGGATGAGCAGGGAAGGGATTTGTCCTGGTACCGCGAAAACAACTTCGGCGATGCAAAGTCCTATCATATTGTGGGTAAAGCGGCGGATTACTATGCCGCGTACTGGCACGATCTCCGGTTTGGATCGGGGCATTATGCTCCCTACGGCGAAAAACTGGGGATGAAGATCTTTTTGTGGGAGCAGTCTCGGGCCGGGGGCATCTGGGAAGATCTGCTGACGGACACTGACGGGCAGTATGTGGAACTGCAGTCGGGGAGGCTGTTTAACCAGGCGGGTTCGGGCAGTACCCGGACACCCTTCAAACATCGCGGTTTTGATCCTTATACCACCGATGTGTTTACAGAACACTGGTTCCCGGTTTTGAATACCGGCGGCGTGGTCAAGGCCAACCCCTGGGGGGCGCTGAATGTGATCCGGACCGGGCCGGATACGGAAATCCGGTTTTGTCCCCTGCAGAAAATGGAGGATAAGCTGGCGATTTATTGCGGAGACCGGTTGGTCTGCGAAGAAACGATCAACCTGGATGTCCTTGAAACCTGGTCAAAACGGCTGGAAGAAAATTTGTCAGGCCCGTTAAAGATTGTCCTGGGAAATCAGAAAATGGTTTATTCGGAGCTGCCGGAGGATAACGACTCAAAACGTCCGCTGGAGTCTCCGGCAACGTTCGACTGGGAATCGGTCTACGGCTGGTATGTCGGCGGCCGTAACCAGATGCACCAGCGGCGTTATGAAGCGGCAGGGGCGTGCTTTTTGAAATGTATCGAAAAAGAGCCGTATTATGCGCCCGCGTTGAATCAACTGGCTGTACTGTTTTACCGAAAAGCTGATTGGGCGACAGCGCTCGGGTATGCCCAAAAGTCCTTGTCGGTGAACGCATATGACCCGGAGGCCAATTTTATCTACGGACTGATAAACCGGCAAACAGGGAATGATCTCAGTGCAAAGGACGGGTTC
>CAZANK010000412.1:0-755 GCA_964486235.1 uncultured Prolixibacteraceae bacterium
CCAGGTTGATCATGTCAATGTCGTGTGCCAACGCCAAACGGTAAGCTTCCCAGTCGTTTCCAGGGACCCAGGGCATGACTTTCATTCCTTTTTCGTGGCAGGCGCGGATGAACTGATCAGACAGATCATCGACGGAACACTCGATGATCTGAGGATGATAAATCGCTTGCAGCGAGTCGAGCGCTTCGGCGGTGGAGGCGTTGACTTTCAATGCAAGATCAGGATACATCTCCCTGAATTTTTTCGCCTGCCGCGGATCGGAGAACCAGAAAAAGCAGTCTTTTTCCAGTCCCGCCGCGATGACTTCGGGGACAAAGCCGGCCAGGTTCACCTCTTTCATGTCGAAGTAAACTTTTGCCTTGCCTTTGACCCATTTCAGGAATTCAACGATACGGGGTACTTTTTCGCCGGCGAACTCATGCGCAAACCAGGCGCCTGCATCGAGGGTATCAATTACTTCTGAGGTTGTTTCCGAAAAAAGGCCGTTCCCGTTCGTCGTCCGTTCGAGAAAGTTGTCGTGGAAATTATAATAGACGCCGTCTTTGCTTCTTCGGACGTCTACTTCCACGTAGGCGGCGCCTGCGTCGATGGCTTTTTGTGCCGACGCGTAGGTATTCTCCGGGGCCAGCCGGTTGGCGCCCCGGTGGCAAACCATCATCACCGTGCTGCCGTTTTCTTTAGCGGGCTGTTCGCCGGGCGTGCAGCCTGTTACAGCAGCAAGGGCTGCAAAAAGGATGAGTTTACGTTTCATTTTT
>CAZANK010000412.1:765-3801 GCA_964486235.1 uncultured Prolixibacteraceae bacterium
CCGGGGCCAGCCGGTTGGCGCCCCGGTGGCAAACCATCATGACCGGATTGCCTTTTTTTTCTTCGCCGGACTGTTTGCCCGGCAAACAGCCTGTCAGGACAATCAATACTGCAAAAAGGATGAGTTTACGTTTCATTTTTAAGGTATTCGTATGTTTTCAGTTAGCCGATCGATCCAGGAATAAAAATAAGGCCAAAAATCAGAAAAAGGAGGAAAATGTCCGGATAAGTTTATGCAAAGGTTTGCACAACAAGTGCTTGATCAACTTTAATACAGCAATTATTAAGCGGAAGGGACAGACGGTACTTTTGCAAAGTGCCTTTTTCCATTTTGATGAATGGAATTTCCGGTTTCCAGTGGCATTCAATCCAGTATAGATCAACTTGAACGTAAAAACAAGAGTCAGCTTTCTCCGCTTTTTGCATTGAAAACACATAAATTAGTAAGTAATACCAGTATGATAATTGTTCGTTTCATGTGATAGCCGTTTAGTCAGGGTGTCATTTTTTCTGATTTCTATCTGATTAATTCCGTCTCTCCTGATGATCAGGATATTGTCAACCCCGCGGAAATTGCCATAGTTCCAATATTTTTTATTCAGAGGTTTTCCTTTGGAGAATACTTCAGGAGTAAAAGTAAGCTTGATTCGTTCTGTTCCCGAATCATTGAAAGTGGTATACGAAATATTTTCAGGAGAATAGGCAACCTGGATAATCATCGAAGAAGAATAGAAAATATGGTTTTCGCCGGAAGGCAACATGTCGGGCATCTCGGCCATTCCATCGAGAATGTGAGGCAAATAATCCCAGTACGAATCGGAGAACCAGGGTTCGATGTATTCGATTCCGGTATAGTTGATGGCTTGCTGGTTTTTTGAATACTGATTGTATGCCGAATAGGTGGCCAGGGCAAAGGATGCGCGGGCTTCTTCCCGTACCTTCTCGTCGAGGCAAACGCCGAACCATTTGGCAACTACTGAAGCATAGCGCGCTGTATGGCTGCTCATTTCCTTGAAACATCCATCCTGTTCCTTGATACTGGTTGCACTAAAACGTTTTACCTGTCCAAAACGGTTTTCAACCCAGCTAATCAGAGCCGGGATATGTGTTTTAAAGTCAGGATCAACTTCCGGGTGATTTAAAATGTAACGTGCGGTTTCCATCGGGTTTTGCTGGTTCAGGTTGGTGTAGTTGGACTTTACATCTTCGTAATAACCCGACCACAAATTGTTTTTCATCGGGTAATCCAGAATCCATTTCCACAACAGGTCGCGTTTGCTTTTCAGTTCTTTTTTATCTAATGAAGTAGATTTATTTTCCAGAAGTTCGTCAAACAACTGAACCGGAAGAGTCATATTTGAACAGTACGGATCGAGGATCTCACCTGTTTTCAAGTTCACCATAAACGGAATGGGCGATTGTTTTTCGTTTCCGGATTGGATATGTTGAAGTATAGTTTGGGCAATGTGTTCTGCCTTTGTAAAATATTGTTTATCGCCGGTGAACCGGTAATAGTTCAGATAGCCAATAGCCACCATGCAGATTTTATCCACTCCGCTCCATTCGTCGGCATATTCGCCGTCCGGTGTATCGTCCTGTGTTCTTGGAACATCGGGCCAAGCCCAGTCTTTGGGTGTATGGTAATATGCCACGCGCTGAATTAATCTTCTGACCGGCATCAACGCGGCACTGTCGCCGGAATAAGCGTAATATTTTTTGAAGGTTTCCATTCCAAAGTAAACGTTGCTTCCGGGGTTATTTTGTTTGTAGCAAAATGAACCATCTTTATACAATTTTGAAGTAACCAGATACAGCGGGTCGTCCCCGAATTTTGTTTTATATGTGGGGCAATTCACCAAATAATTCATGCTCCATTTGAGTACATTGTGGTATCCGGTCCAAGGTTGAAGTTTTCCGTATTTGGTTACAACTTCGTGATCCATTATTTTTTGTGTGTTTTGGGCAACACCAACTATTCCAGAAAGTACGAATACCGCTATATATCCAATTTTCTTCATCTCTATTTTTTTAATTTTTGTTCGTCTATTTTGATAATAAAAAACCGGAAAGTTCTGATATCTCGTCCGTATTGATATAATCGACATTCATTTCCATCAGAGTTTTCCAGCTTGAAATAGTATCCGGGGCATTCCAGAACCTGATTTTCTTATTCAGTCCGTGAACCGAATCAATAACCTGTTTTAAATGTTCCTCTTCTTTTACCGGGATAGTGGTTTCCCCATTCCATTGGGTAAACTGTTTCATGTTTGCGCTGAACAAAGCGACCCTTTTTAGTTGGTTCCTATTGTATTTCGTATTCAACTTTCCGTCGAAAAAAATGAATCTCGGATAATTCCTGAAACCGGAAGGTTCGGGCCTGTTTCCTGTGATTACAATCCGTATGGCATTTTTGTTTACAGAAGGGTTAAAAACATCAGGATATAGTTTCAGTTTTTCTGTCAGAATGGAAAGGGCTGGTTCAATTTCAGTTTTTATGTCAATCAGCAACTGATAGGTGAACGGCGAATCCTTCCATGCTTTTCCCTTATTTTCCCGAAAGCTTGTTACAATAGGATGAATGTAAAGCGAGTCGATAGTTCTTTCCGGTTTCACTTCCGAACGGATATGGGCGACAAACAGTTTCCCTTCGATTGCAAAAATATCGGCTTCAACCGACCCAAACTTATGAAGATAAGCCTCATAAAAAGGGGACTCATGTTGATAATCATTGTGTGAATGGGCATTCTGCGTTGTGTGTTGAGCTTTTGCAGAAAGCACAAAGCAGAACAGGAAAAAAGAAACGAATGTGATTCTGTTCATCGGATAATGCTTTAATTTATTTCGATTGTTATTGTTCTCATTGTAATTGGTCTTGATTAGGCGCTTTTTGCTTAAATGAGTCTTGATTTTATTCCGAAGGGGTTTTAAGTTCCTGGTAATAAATTGACGGATTTCCACCTCCCATGTTGCGGGATAACCACAGGCGGTATTCGCGTGATTCATCGGGAGAAATATAAACTTTATCAATAGGCTTTGT
>CAZANK010000413.1:0-3797 GCA_964486235.1 uncultured Prolixibacteraceae bacterium
GGCATATTCGGCCTGGTCGTTCGCCCAAATAGCCGCATAATATCGACCACCGCCTGGACCGTGCATCAACCCGCCTTTGGTGTCGAAAATGCTTTCAGTTGCACGAATTTTGGCAAATGCAAATTCCCGGTTAATAGTATCGTTGGGTGTTTCCAATACCAGGTTACTGAGAATTTCGTTCACAAATTTTTCGCGTTTTTTCAGTTCAAAGGCTGGAGCAAAAGAGTGAACCTGTTCACACTGTTTACGGCCCGAGTAAACCACGCCAAAATCGTAGTTTTCATTTGGTGCAAGCGTTGTTTCAAAGCTATCCTTGCTCTGCAAACCTGTTACAATATTGGCCGAAACAATGTACTGCCCGTAAACAGACTTGGCAGGATCGGTCTCCACCTTTTCATAACTACTGGACACCTGCACTTTACAGGAAGTGGGCCCCATGTTTTTCATGCTGACAAACTCGATAAATGAAGCTTTGTCCACCGACGGGAATAAGGTTCTGGTTACTTCCAACCCGGTATTCGTACTGCTTCTCACCACCAATTTCCCTTTAACTTCGAACGATTTTGGATATTCCTTCACCGCTGCTCCATCAATACGGATGGACAGTTTCTTGTTGTCGTTAAACTCCACCGTAAGGCTACCGTGGGTGTTGTTGGGAATCGTGCGCAACATGGGATAAATCAGTTTCTTTTGAACTGATAGTTCCCCGTTTTTGTCAACACCATAGATTATAATGACCGATAGTTGTGTACCGCTCATTTCAATATGATCATTGTGACTTTCGCCTTTCTTTACTTCCCATCGGATGCCGCCGTCCTGAGTCAATTGCCAGCGGAGGGTGTTTTGGGAAAATAAAGAAGTGTTGATCAGCACAAAAAGGGACAACATGTATTGATATTTTCTCATCTGCACAAAATTTTTAAGTTCCTGATCTTTATGTTAGTTCAAGTTTACCTGTTTTCGGGCATTCCTGCTTCATATTATTTATCAATATTCAGTAAACCTGTTCAATATCCGAAATGTCTCACTGTATGTTAATCGTGTATGGATCAGGTGATCCAATACATTCGCGGGTTTCACGAATCGGAATACACCTACCCCGCTGCCTTTTCCTTCTTCATAAAAAAACATAAGAACAGACTTATCCTTTAATTCGACCGTTGATGGGTATGCCCCGCTGCTTTTACTCATCAAATAAGGACCCTGCCAGGTGACTCCTTCGTCAAAACTAATCCTCATGGCCGTGAAAATAGAAGAGACATCATTCCAGTCAATCCCCTTTTTCCGGATAGCCCCTCTGTAGGTCAACAGTATTTCGCCTGTTGACAATCTGTTTAAATGGGGAGAATGACCCGCAAATCCGATGCTTTTTGCCCGCGACCAGGTCTTTCCCTGATCTTTGCTAATTGAATAATGCATTGGGATTTCTTTCTGTCCTCGTAAAACGGCCATCCAGGCTCCATCGTTAAGCCTGATTACATCCGTCTCTGCCGCAAGATACAGGCTTGCTTCTTTCCCGACAGGCACAACGCTGGACCAGTTCTTTTCCGTCTTCGGACCTGATAATTCTCACCCGTCCGGTGTTCGTATTATCACAATGGTTGTTACCCTCCCTGAATGAACAATAGAACGCCTGCTTAAACCGTATCAGATCCGGAAATCCATTATGCTTCGCCTGGTCCCAGATTTTTTAAACAGACATTCCTGATTCCTGTGACACCGAATTTTTTAAGTAACTTAGATAAGCAATACAGAACAATGTGATTGTGAGCAATCCTTTCTTTATATTTGTCATCATTTGGTCATTTTAAATGAAGAGAACAGCCAATCCGGTTGATTTAGAAAAAAGTGCGTTGTCTAAATTCATACTCGCCAAGAGAAAAGAATAGACAACGCACTTAGAAAACTCAGCTACTATTGGGCATAAACATATTTCCTGCTGGCAAATCTCCGCTTCATCTCATTTATTTCGGTGTAATCGTTACTTCCCTGATTTTGATCGCTTTCCTGATTTCGTTATTTTGATTCAGGTATTTAAAGTCGGAGTAGATCAGCAGAAAACTGTCGGAGCCTGTAACCAGCAAAGACGGATAACCGCACGAAACTTCGTCGTTCTCGCTTTCAAATGGCAGCATCTCAAACGGATCAGTCCATTTCTCGCCTTTTCCGTCATTCGAAAAACGCAGTTGCATACCGGGACGGCCCGAGGCCATTACGGTCACGCCATTTTCCAATTGAATCAACTTGGGCAGTACGCCCGACGGCGTAAACGGCACCGGTTTTGACCAGGTTGCGCCGTGATCGGTTGACCGTGAAATATACATGGGACTGTTGCCATAGCCATCGGTGGTCCGCATCACGCAGAGGTACGTCCCGTCCTTCAGGATTTCAAAGTAGGGTTCTGTATAGCCGAACGCCAACCGCTTGTTTCCGTTCGGATCCACCGTCAGGTCGGTCACGTAGGGGATATTCCCCTTGATTTTCCATGTCATCCCATAGTCAGTTGAGCGGTAAAAAGCAACACCCGACGCACTGACACCTCCGGTCTCGTTTTCGTAGAATGCCGGATAAATACAGATCATCACGGAATTGTCGGGCAGCAACTTCATATTGCCCCACCATACGATGGGGAACAGGTTTCCGGATGCATACCTGACCACGTTTTGGTCGTCTAAGGTGGCATGAATGCGCGAATATTTATTCTGGGGATCATAATAGTTGATGTAGACGCCTTGCAATTCCTCGGGAAGCTCATTCATCCGGTAAAATGTGAACGACCGTCCGTAGGCTTCCTTCGCTGTAGCAATTGGCTCAGGAAGTTGTAATGATTTGACATCCAGAGCGACCGGGGTATTAACACTGATACGGCCTCCATTGGGAAGTTCGAGTTCACCCCCGGGAGGAGCTGATGTCGCTGCGTACCAGGTCTTCCCGTTGTCGTCCGACAACCTGAAGGCAGAACCGCCTTTTCCATAGCTGCTCTCTGAGTCGGCACTCATCGACCAGGAAGCGACGAGCGTATTGCCTTTTACGCTCTTCCTAATATTTGGAAACTGAAAATAACCCCATCCCTCAGGCTTATCGGCCACGCCAACGAGAACCGGCGTTTCCATTTCAACCGAAAATACGGAGCTTCCATCACGCCGATAGATCAGTTCGGTCGCAGCGTAAGCGGGAATACCAGCCTTGATGACTGTAAGGTCCTGATTAGCCATTTCATCATAGATGATCTCCTTACCTTCCTGAGAAACGGTGACCCACTCCGAGCCAGGTACCTCTTGACCGTTCAGCATGAACGCAAATTGCATGGAACGATCTTTTCCGGTTTTGTTTTCTGCAACTTTAATACTGAACGAACCGTCGTTTTCACCGGAAGTCGGCTTTGCTTCCGCCCATGTTTCGATGCTTTTACGGATAATGTTCCACTGGCCGTTCGACTTTACGGTGTAATCCTGCCGGGCGCCCTGATCGGTTACCGACCAGTTCGTTTCGCCGCTTTCAAGTTGGAAATAGCCGTCATTGCCTGCCGAACCGTCGTCGCCGCTGCTGCATGTGATCATCAGAACAACCGGAAATAATAAATAGAATAACTTCCTCATAATTTTCTAATTCGTTTTTTCAAAAATCGAATATCCATTCAATACATTCATCACATAATAGTCGGGCATGAGAATCTTAAGGTAGCGGGTACTTGCTGTTCCGTCCGGGAAGTCAAAGCTCAGTATACCTCCCCAGACACTAACACCCGGACCTTGTCTGACCACTTCGCCCACCTGTGTCCAGGAACCATTGGGGTC
>CAZANK010000414.1:0-3796 GCA_964486235.1 uncultured Prolixibacteraceae bacterium
CTATTCAGAGGCGCAGTTAGCCGCATTTAAAAAGAACGGAGGAACGGACTGGCAAAGGGAAGTGTTAACACGTGCCTCCAGACAAAAATACAACGTGACGCTCGATGGCGGCAACTCCAAAATTAACTATCATCTGTTTGGCGAGTATGACCACAGCACGGCAGTCATTGGAGGACAAAAAAGTGAAGGTTACACGCTCCGGTCTCATTTTGACATCAATTTGCTGAGAAACGTCCAGTTGGAGTGGCGTGTGAACGGCCTCTACCGCCGTAATACCAATTCGGGGAGCAGCGTGTTTGAAGGAGGTTCCCATTCGTTGCTATTCAATGCGTTGACTTGGGGGCCAACAGAAAGTGTTTACGAAAACGATGGTTCCTATAACCAGGCCGATCAGTTTGGCGCGATGGGAAACAACCCTGTGCAACGAATGAAGGAGATGGATATTTGGTCTAAGTTTTTTCGTGTTTCGTCGAACGCAGCAGTCACCTGGCGGATTTTACCCGGGTTGTCCTTTCAATACCGGTTGAACGTTCAATTGGATCACGCGAACAATTATGAGTGGGAAAGTTCTGTTTATACCCTCAGCGATGCGTCTTCAACCGGTTCAAAGAGTCTTTCCGGCGACCTGTTTCAGAACATGATTGTAACCTGGAACAAGCGCTACGGAAATCATCACTTTGCGCTGACTGCGGTTGGAGAAAGCAACCAGTATTCGTACGATTCGCTATGGGGCAAGGGAGGTTCTTTTGGAAATGAGAACCTGGAATACTGGGGAATGGAGAATGCCACAGCGAAGGAATCGAGTACCTCCTGGACCGATTGGGCGTTGCTTTCGGGAGTGGGCCGCGTCAGCTACAACTACGCGGGGAAGTATTATTTCACGGGTGCGTTCCGGGCCGATGGTTCTTCAAAATTTGCCGAAGGGAACAAGTGGAGCTACTTTCCGTCGGGTTCTGTGGCCTGGCGTGCCTCAGAAGAAGATTTTGTCAGGAACGCGGAGGTTTTCTCAAACCTGAAGCTGAGAGTGAGTTACGGTAAAACCGGAAACCAGGGAGTCAGTCCATACTCAACGATTGCCGCGCTCAGGCAGGTTGGCACGTATTATACGTATAATAGCAAGGTTCAGGGGTATACGAGGAAAGCGGTCAACGAGGATTTGCAATGGGAAGAAACCGGGCAGATCAATTTTGGGATTGATGTCGGATTTTTTAACGACCGGTTGAACGTGATCATGGATTATTATCAGAAGGATACGAAAAAACTGTTGTTAAGCGTGACCACTCCTTATTTCCTGGGGGGAGATGATATTTATGTGAACGAAGGAGAGATCAGAAACCGTGGATTTGAATTTTCGCTTGATGCGCTCCCTGTCCGCACGAAAGATCTGGCGTGGGAATTCCAGGTTAACTTTTCGACCAATAAAAATGAAATTGCAGACCTGGGAGGAAAGGAGATTTTCGGGCTGGGCTCTTCCGGAAACAACGATGCCATTCTTTCGGATGAAACGTATGTTTTAAAGGAAGGGTTGCCTTTGGGCGAGTTGTACGGATACAAGTGGCTGGGTATCTGGCAGGAAGATGAGGCTGCGGAGGCTGCCCGGTTTGGGAACAAACCCGGTGATAACAAGTACGAAGATATCATGCCCGATGGAAAGATCGACGCCAGCGACAGGACAAACATCGGCAACGGAACCCCGGATTTCATTTGGGGCTTCAACGCAACCCTGACGTATAAAAACTGGGATATGAATGTGTTGCTGCAGGGCATTCATGGTGCGGATAAGTTAAATGTGCTTTATGCCATGACTTCGTCGTTCCATTCTAAATCGCGCACCATCACCCTGAGAGAGGCCTGGGAAAACTCCTGGACCCCGTCCAACAAAAGCAACAGATTCCCGAATATCTCCAGTACAACATCGACGAACTACATGAACTCAACCCAATGGTTGCAGGATGCAAGTTTTGTCCGTCTGAGAAACATCAGCGTGGGGTACACGCTCGACAAGCGGGTGGTCCGTCTGGGAGAGATCCGTCTTTATGTCAGCGCCCAGAACCTGTTTACAATGACCCGCTATAACGGCTATGACCCGGAATCGACTTCGACGCTGGCAAGCGATGTTGCCACCGGGATTGACTCCGGGATCACGCCGACTACCCGGACTTTTACGATCGGCGCCCAATTATCATTTTGATGCTAAAAAAATGGAGTGAGATGAACAAACTGATTTATAATATGCTGCTGATTGGCTTCCTGATGTGCTCATGCAGTGATTTTCTGAAGGAGGATTCCAAAGATTCACTGAACATGGACAACTTTTTCAAAAGCGGGGAAGACCTCGTTCTGGCTTGTCACCCGATGTATGCGGCCCTCGAGGATTTTACCGGGGGAGACGATCCCGTGTCGTTCTTCCTGGGAGCCGACGATGTCACTTCCAACGTACCGGCGAATACCTATTTCCGCGATTTCGACATCTTTAGTGTTTCTGACGGCCTGACCCAGGTGACCTTGCCCTGGCAGATCGCCTATACCGGGATCACCCGCGCCAATTTCGTGCTTTCTCATTACGCCGATGTGCCAAACTGCACCGAGGAACTGAGAAACAACTGCGGCGGACAGGCTTACTTTCTGAGGGCCTGGTGGTATTTTCTGTTGGTGAAGTATTTCGGACCGGTTCCGATGCCCCTGACTGACAGCGAATCGAATGCCGCGATGGAAAAATCGGGTATGGAAGAAATCTACGAACAGATCATTGCCGATTTGAAAATGGCAGAGACGATGCTTCCGATTCGTCAAACAAGCGCGGACTGGTCGGAAGAAGGCTTCAGCATCGTCCCGACGAAAGGCGCTGCAAAGAGCTTACTCGCGTCGGTCTATTTGCAAATGACCGGCTGGCCGCTGAAACAAACCGACAAATACTGGCCGGCGGCGGCAAAGGCCAAAGAAGTGATCGATCAGGAATCGACCTACGGATACGGACTGGTGCCGCAGGAAGACCTTTGGGCCGGGAAAACACTCTGGGATCGGGAAACCGTATTTGGTCATCCGTACAATTATCCAAACGGCGATTATACCATGCGTACGCCTAAAGCCGCTACCCCGCTTGAAGAGGGAGGTTGGGCCGTTTACATGGCTGAGATCAACTTCTTTAACAGTTTTCCGGAAGGACCGCGCAAAGATGCGACCTTTCAGGCCGATATCTGGCTTCCGGCCGATGCTTCCACGGAAGGCGCATTTTATAATGAACGAAGCGCCAGTTGGTGGATTGAGGTTCCGTGGGACGATCCGCGTACCTACAAGCAACACCCGTATTACGCGAAACAGCGTTTTGGCGCATCACGCAACGCCAGTCCGGGCTGGGGCGACCGTTACCTGACCGGGTCCATGTGGCGCTCGGGCCGTTCCCAACGGCTTATTCGTTACGCGGAAGTGCTTCTGGTTTTTGCCGAAGCCTGGGCTATGGCCAATAATGGCCCCGACGACCTGGCTTACCAGGCCATTAACCGGGTGCGCGAACGCGCCGGATTGGGAAATCTCCCGGCAGGGATGAATGCGTCCCAGTTCCGGGAGGCCTGTTTTGACGAGCGTGGATGGGAATTTGCAGGAAACGAGTACTGTTGCCGCTGGGCCGACCTGCTTCGCTTCGAGAAAGTGGAGGCCGCGAACTCGAATCGTCATCCGCGGGAATATCAGCTCCATCATATTCCGACGAAGTCCGATTACTTTTTACCGATCCCGGCTTCAGAGAAGAACAAAAACCCGAACCTGACCGATAATGACGGAGCCCGTTTCTGAAAAG
>CAZANK010000415.1:0-3782 GCA_964486235.1 uncultured Prolixibacteraceae bacterium
GGATACCGGCGGCTGGGAAAGCGATAAATATGAATGGACACAAAATCCGGTGGCGCTGGCTTATTTTACGGATGACGAACGTTCCCATTACAAAACTTTCGGTAATCTGTATGCGGAGTATACTTTTTTGTCCGACAAATCTTTAAAATTCAGGACCAATGCCGGGATCGATCTGAATTTTTACCATAACAAGGCGTTTTACCGTAACTTCGGCGATGATGACGGCGGCGGCAGTGAAGTCGATCAGGGAACCGGGCGCCAGAACAGGCCCAACGGGCTGGATGAGTCCAGAAGCGAAGCCTTTACCCTGACCTGGAACAATACCCTGAATTATACGAAAACGATCGAAAAACATTCGCTGGATGCCCTGATCGGGAGCGAATTCATCAACAACTACGAATCATCGCTCAGCGCTACCCGGAGAAGGTATGAATATGACACGGACAAGTTCCGCTATATTGATTTCGGAAGCACGGAGCAGGACCTGTGGAATGGCGGGTCAGGGTCGGAATGGGCCTTGTTGTCTTTCTTTACCACCGCCACGTATGTGTATGATTATAAATACATGGTCACCGCGAATTTCAGGGCTGATGCCTCTTCCAGGTTTGCTGAAAAAAACCGCTGGGGTTATTTCCCCTCGGTATCGGCGGGCTGGAAAATTTCGGAAGAAGAGTTCATGGACCGACCGGACTGGCTTTCTGATCTGAAACTACGGGCAAGTGTCGGTCAACTGGGAAACCAGGAAATTGACAATTACGCCTTCCTGACGCTGATCCGGAAGGACGGCGACCGGTACCTGATCTCGCGGTACGGGAACCCGGACCTGAAATGGGAAACAACAAACCAGTACAACTACGGATTGGATGCCGGGGTACTGAAGAACCGGATTTATCTGTCGGTCGACTATTTCCGGAAAAACACGACCGACATCTTGCTGCCGATCTCACTGCCCAAGTTGGTGGGGGATGTTCAGCCTACCATTGTCAACGCCGGCGAAGTGAGCAACAGGGGATTTGAATTTGGGATTACCCTGAAGAACAGCGATCACGAATTCAAGTATAACATCAATGCCAATCTCGCGACCGTTAAGAATAAGGTGGAAAAACTACACCCCAATTTGCCGAGTATTATCGGACAGGTTAGCCGCACGGAAGTCGGGCACCCCCTGAACGCGTATTACGGGTATATCTTTGAAGGGGTGTATCAAAATCAGAATGAGATCAACACCCATCTCCACAAAACGACCAACCCGACCGTTGTGCCGGGTGACATCCGCTTTAAGGATTTAAACAAGGATGGCAAGATCGATGACAATGACCGCGATTTTATCGGCGATCCGAATCCCGGTCTGGTTTACGGCATCAACTTTTCGGGCGAATACAAGGGCTTCGATTTTGCCTTACTCTTCCAGGGGGTGGGAAACGTGGACCGGTATAACGACTCCAAGAAGATCGTGGACTATGATACCCGTCCGTTCAATTATACCACCGGCATCCTGGGCAGTTGGGACGGCGAAGGCTCCACGAACAGCAGGCCCCGGGTAAGCTTTACCGATAATGGCAGCAGCAAGGTCTCCAGTATTTTTGTGGAAGATGCCTCTTATTTCCGCCTTAAAAATATGGAGGCCGGCTACACGTTCGACGACGTCTCCAAGTTCGGGATCAACCACATCCGGCTTTATCTTTCGGCGCAGAATGTGTTTACCCTAACCGGCTACAGCGGACTTGACCCGGAATCGACCGATCTGATGGACATGGGGACCTATCCCCAGGCAAGGTCATTCCTCGCGGGTGTCAACATCAATTTTTAATTAAACCTTAAAAAGATTCAAAATGAAGTCATTATATAAAGCAGCAGTTGTTGTAACCCTGATGGTTTCGCTGACCAATTGTGATGATTACCTGACCAAGGATCCGATCGGACTGCTCACCCCTGAACAGGTTAACCTGGAACCGACAGCGACCAGTGTCAGATACTCGGTCACATCGGCCTACCAGTTGCTTTCAGGAACGCTGAACATCATTGGCGAATGGGGATGGGACGACGGGATCGTGACCCGGAACGATTTCATCCTTCAGGACATCGCCTCGGACGACATGCAGAAAAAATGGAATCCTGATGGGGACCAGGCGTGGATGGACCAGTTCAACAATTTTAGCTTCATCGCTTCAAACGGCGGCTTTAACGGAGCCTGGTCGTACGATTATGAGGGGATTGCCCGTGCAAATACCGCCATCAGCTATTTAACCGACGGGGAGATGATGGGCAAGCTAAAGCTGGACGATGCCCTGCAAAACCGGCTGCTGGGCGAGTCTTACTTCCTGAGGGCTTTTTATTATTTCGACCTGGTGACCATTTTCGGCGATGTTCCGCTCCTTTTGAAGCCGCTTGCTTCGTTCGAAGAAGCGTATGAGGTGGCCGTCAGGGCAGACCAGGCCACGGTATGGCAACAGATCAGCGACGACCTGGAAGATGCAAAAGGGCTATTGCCGACCAGTAAATACTCTGCCGATACGGAGAAATGGAGAGTCTCAAAAGGAGCCGTCATCGCGCTTCAGTCCAAAGTCGCTTTGTACCAGGAAGAGTGGCAGGACGTGCTCGACCGGGTTGCCGAATTGGAAGGACTGGGCTATTATCAGCTTAACGCCAATTACTTTGACAGCTTTGACATTACCAAAGAGTTTCTGGAAGAGGAAGTCATTTTCTGTTACGATCACCAGGAAGCGCAGACACCCCGGAAGGGAAACGGGTTGTGCGCCCTGCTGGGGTGGGGATTTGTCGCCCCGGAAGCCAACTTTGTGCAGGCGTTCGAAGCAAACGATCCCAGGCTTTTGTACACGGTGGATGTGGTAAATCAAAACGTCAATAAACTTCTGGGAACGATAAACGGCTCAGGAAAAGGAAATGATGATTCTCCCGGCAATAAAATATACATCCGGTTTGCGGATGTGCTTCTCTGGAAGGCAGAAGCCTATTTTAGGAAAGGGAATCTGCCGCAGGCCATTTCGATCATCAACAACATCCGCGAAAGGGCCCGCAATTCCGTGGCCATCGACGGAACAGCGCCGCCTCCGGGAACCCTGCCCGACCGGAATGTCAACACGACGGACCAGGCCATGGTCTTGAGCTGGCTGGTCCATGAAAGGCGTGTGGAACTTGGGTTTGAGTCGCACCGCTTCAATGATTTAAAGCGGTGGGGATTAGCCAAACAGGTATTAGGCCCCTACGGGTTTCAGGATCATCATGCCTTGTATCCTGTTCCTCAGGGAGAGATCGATAAATCGGGAGGCACCATCACCCAGAATACAGGTTACTAGATGGATATCGCAGTACGTTCTGAAAAAAACCCGGTCCTTCGCCCGGCGCAGATAAAGCCAAGCGGTGAAGAGATGTCTGTGACATGCCTGCTTAATCCGGGGGTTTTCCGGTTTGACGGGAAGGTCTTTTTGTTGCTCCGGGTGGCGGAACGGCCCGTTCAGCAGAAGGGGATGACCAGTATCCCGGTGCTGGGCAAAGATGGAGATATAAAAATTCTCCGGTTTGACCAGGATGACCCCGGACTTGACCGTTCGGACCCCCGGGTGATCCGGTATCAGGGACAGGATTACCTGACCACACTTTCGCACCTGCGCCTGGTATGCAGCGACAACGGCGAGGACTTTGGTGAGCCCGAAGGATTTCCGCCCCTCACCGGTCTCGGGGAGTATGAATCGTATGGGGTGGAAGACTGCCGTGTCGCCCGGATCGGCGACACGTATTACCTCACCTATACAGCCGTTTCG
>CAZANK010000416.1:0-3756 GCA_964486235.1 uncultured Prolixibacteraceae bacterium
TTTTTCTGAACAAGCGAGCAGACATCGTTCAACGTCTCATCACTGATGAACAAGCCACATAAAAACGCCAGATCGACCGTTTCGAGGAATTTCCCGCTCACCTGGTCGTCAAATACGACCGGGGCATTGGCCGGCGCGAAAGAACGATGGGGCATGTACTTGTAATAATTCCCGGCATTCCAGGAAAGACTTTCTCTTTTCACCGCACCGTGCGTAATGGTATGCCAGGCCTTGATCCATTCTTCCGACTCCGGACTCGTATTCAAATCATAAGCGCCAAAAAGCCAGTCCTTCCAGGGATATTTTCTGACTTTTGACCCTCCGTCTGATTCGGAAGTCGAAAAAATGCCTGGTCCCTGTCCCCATTCCGTATCATCAAAACGAATAATCGCGATGGATGGCTCAAAGTCCCTGAAAGTATAAGACCGGGGATTTGCAGGCAGGTACTCCTTCACGAAAGACTGGAAAGTCTTCCCGCGTTCTTCCAGCCTGGCCCCTCCCTGATGATCCCGCTCAAGCAGGCCCCTCATGCTTTCAATATATGCCTTGTCGATCCCGGCCCAGTATGCAAACAGGAGATTTCCAAACAATTCCCGGGAAGAATGCCCGGGATACGTATCGTGGTTCCACAAATCAATACAGGTCCAAAGCTCGCGGTCGTACTGAAGACAGGCCCCCATGGCACAGGCCGCCCAAACATTCGACCAGTTTTCCTTCATCTGCTTATACGCCGGAATAATCCCGGCACGGGCAAAATTATGGTACAACACCGGCCACACATGCTCCGTCACCACTTTCTGCGTTCCGGAAGCCTCGCACTCGTCCACGAGCGACTTTGCTCCCTCGTAAACCGCCTTGTCGGCCGACTTGAAATCCATGCCTGTTGTTTCTGCAAGACTGACAAGTTCAACACCCGGACGACGCAAGCTGATCGATAAATTCCTGGTGATCTGGCAATGTTCCAGCTCATCATACACAATCCCCCATACGGCCGGCGATTGATTCATTTTTTTCAAAACCTCAGGGGGAAATTTAAACAAATGGAGACTGTCAGGCTGTTTAACCCAGTTGTGCCCGTCTTTCCCAATAATATCTCCCCAGTTTCCCAGTTCAACGTTAATTAACACTTTTAACCCTTCTTCCTCAAACTGCCGCCCCAACTCGGTCAGCCTTGCTGTTTCTTCCTCAATCGTCCCCAAAGGACCACGGTAATGATAAACCGCGAAATCAACACCCAGGGAATCCATCAGCGCCGCATTAAAAAACCGGGTGGGATTATTCCGGTCCCTGCTGATGTCAACACCAACATCGAAATTCCGGGAAGCTTTCTTATTGGTACCCCCTCCAAAGACCTGTTGCCATGAAAGCAAAAACAGGCAAATGCAAAACACCTGACTAAACCTGTAACCGGTTCTCTTTGCCGGACTGCGATGACGATCGGCAAACACTTTTGTCGTTAACTCTTTTTTGTCCATGTCATTTTTTTTCTGATTCAACCATGCTCTTTCAACGTTCCAATTCTACCCTTCATCAGAACTGACATTACGGCGTTGAAAAACCTTCTGGTCAAAAATAGGATTTTTCAAGCAGATTTCAAAGAAGCTGTTCCGGAACGATTGGCTGAGTGAATAGGGCTGTTTTAAAATCAAAATGGGATGTGTGTTGTATGCCCATCCTATCTGTTAAATCCAATAAAACCCTTCAATAAGTGCATCGCCTGAATCCGGTGGGTGTAGTCCAACCGGGAATAATCGCCGGGCGTTGCACGCCGTTCATATTCCTATTTATTAGCGGCCGGCATTTATTTCATTATCTTCAATCACCTTTGTTGAGTGCTTCGGAGTTCATAATATGTACTTCTTCCTCCTGCTGATTCTTTTTGTAATATATCCTTATTTATCAAGTCATTAATATCCCTAATTGCCGTATCTTTTGAACATTTTGTTATCTTCGCCCACTTCATTGAAGTCAGTTTACCTTCAAATCCATCCAGTAATATGTTTAATACCTTCTTTTGTCTCTCGTTAATAATTGTCTTTGAATTTCTACTCCAGAAATCTGCTTTTAACAAAACTCGTGTAAGAATATTGTCAGTTGCTTTTAAAGCATTAATTAAACAGCTTAAAAACCATTTTATCCATTCGGATATATCAAGGTCTCCTTTTTGTGTTTTTTCAAGAATCTCGTAGTATTCTTTTCTTTCTATCCTAATTTGAGCAGACATACTATAAAATCGCTGTGTGCTCTTATCCGATTGAGCTAATAACATATCAGTTAAAGCTCTTGTAATTCGTCCGTTACCATCTTGAAATGGATGAACTGTCACAAACCAAAGATGAGCAACTGCCGCTTTTATTACTAAATCTATTCTGTTTTCTTCGTTAAACCATTTCACAAAACGATTCATTTCCATTTCGATTAAATCAGCATCGGGAGCTTGAAAATGGACTTTTTCTCTTCCCGCTGCACCTGACACAACTTGCATTCGTCCTGATGTATCTTTTCTCCAATCAGCAACTGTGACTTTAAATATCCCACTTCTTCCCATTGGAAACAATGCTGCGTGCCAATCAAAAAGTCTCTCTGTTGTTAAAGGTTCAAAACAATTTCTGGTCGCATCAATCATCATCTCAACCATCCCGTCTACATTCCTGTCTGACATAATTGCACCAGCGAATTCCATTCCTAATCGTTGGGCTATTGAGGAACGCACCTGCTCAGGATTTAAAAGTTCCCCTTCAATCTCTGCGGATTTTAATACATCTAAAGTTAAAGTTTCAAGTAAAGCTTCATCCCGTAATTCAAAACCCAGAGATTCCATTTTTCCAATTAGTCGTCCTTGTAGATTTCTCGCTTCGCTTAACAGATTAACGAACCCATCGTTATTCCATGTGAAATTTGGCCAATTGTCTTTCTGATGTATATAACACTCCATTCGTCTTAAAATTTGCAACAAATATACAGCTTATTCGTTGCTTACAAAATTATCGTTGTATTATTTGCATCGAATAGGTGCTTTATTCGTTGCACGCTGCTTTTTTGTGCTTGCAGGTAACGTTCCGCGTATATGATTAGGGGCAGGTGTAGTTCAACCGGGAATAATCGCCGGGCGTTGCACGCCGCTCATATTCCTATTTATTAGCAACAGTATTTTACCCAGTTCTTCAAAGAATATTACGAATATCTTGTCTTCCGATAATCGCCATTATTTCAACCATATCATTATTTATTCTATAATAAATGCTATCAGAGCCACAAACGCAACGTCGATATCCTTTCTTAATATAATCTATTGATTCAAATGAAAATGGTCTTTGGTCAATAATTTCAAAATAATCAAAAAATGTATTAAAATATTTATCAGCCTGGGAAATTCCGAACTTTTCAACACCATAGTGATGAATGCATATCAAATCTTCTTTAGCTTCATTACTTAACCTATAATTAGCCATTAAGCAAAGACTTTGATTGTTTCAGAATTTGTTCTTTAGTGCTATCCGTAAATCCACTTCTTTCAGATTTTTCCAATTTAGCTCTAATCCAGTCAATTTGAGCTTGCTGTTTTCTGGCCTGTCTAATCAAATCATTGATCAGTTCACTTTTGCTTGAATATTCCTGATTATCCAATTGTGATTTGAGCCACTCATCATTTGGTTTCGTAAACGATATACTTTGCCTTGCCATACTAATCCATTTTGATGCAAATTTACACCATATTTGAATCAATAGCAAATTTTTTCTACTATTGTTGCTAAC
>CAZANK010000417.1:0-3750 GCA_964486235.1 uncultured Prolixibacteraceae bacterium
GTCGTTTCCCATCGCAAATTGGAGATCCCGATCGATTCAAAATCAATACTGTTCAGGTTTTGAAAAGTCCCCGTTCCTGAACGAATTGACCAACTATCGGAAGTAATGCCGCTTGGAAGGTTCGTGTTCCCGGTCTGCCCGAAACTACCTCTTAACTTCAGTAAATTGATTGCATCGACCGTGAAAAAGCTTTCATCCGAAATGATCCAACCTGCTGAGAATGACGTAAAGGTGGCCCAGCGGTTTTTTGAGGTGAATTTCGAAATCCCGTCTCTCCGGATGCTGATCCCCAGGAGGTATTTGTCCATGAATTTGTAATTCACGCGGCCAAAATAACCCCTTAAATAGGTTTCGCCACCCAGACGACTGCTGCCCCAAAGGGTATTCGGTGTACCCACTTCCCGGTAGGTGCCGACCAGTTCTTCACCTGTGAGCGATGTATAATGATTGATTGATCTGGTGTTTTCAATACCGGCCGCAACATTGAAATAATGAGCGTCTCCTAACTGGCCGTCATAATTAATAAAGGTATTGTAATTCAGGTTGAATCGCTGGTTCTTGTTTTCTTTGGCGATCTCTCCCAGGAGTCTGATCCCATCGCCTCTCCAGGAAAGGCCTTTATCATAAACAAAGTTCACGCCGACTTCTCCCTTGAGGGTCAGGCCTTTTACCGGCAAATACAGCGTGCCCGTCAGTCCGGAGATCAGGTTCAGCGTCTGCAGGTTACTTTCCACGTTCACAGGGGAAATACCTGCCAGTGCATTGACCCCGGTTAAAGGGTTCCAAAAGCCATTGACGTCATTCTCCTCGTAGATTTTCATCCATGGCAGTGCATTGGAATTCACTTGTCCCCATCCTCCTTCTCCGCCTTTGCCATCACCCGATTTTACCCTGTCGTTATCCGTAAAGGAAGCCATCAACCGATAACCCAGACTAAAAATATCACGAAAATTGTGGTTGACGTTTACATTGGCCGAGAACATTTCGAGGCTGTTATGTTTTATCACCCCTTCATTTTTCAGATACTTCAAGGACAAATAACTGTCTCCGTTTTCGCTGCCCTGGCTGATTGAAAAATTCGCCTCGTAATTCGTCCCGATATGGGAGATGGCGTCCACCCAATCCGTATTTGTTGCCAATGCCTCCTCCCTCGTCATCGAAGTGGTTAGTCCGTCGAGTTGGTTAAGCGAAGATTGCGGGTTGTAGAGGCCTCCTTTATTGCTGTTCGTATAGGCTAAATCCATGATTTGCATGTACTCGGAACTTGAAGCCAGTCCGATATCCGAACATGTAAATTGGCTGATCCCGGTTTTTAGATCGGCTTTAATGATGGCGCGACCTTTCACGCCCGACTTGGTCGTCACGAGAATAACCCCGTTTGAACCTCTTGATCCGTAGATCGAAGTGGCTGCCGCATCTTTGAGTACCTGGATCGACTCAATGTCAGAAGGGTTGACCATCGACAGCACATTTTGATTGATCTCCCCGTCATAACTGCTTCCCGTATTGCCCTGAATAACAGGGATGCCGTCAATGACCCACAGTGGATCAGTCCCGGAGTGAATGGAGTTTATTCCCCGGATTTTAACCTGCACCGGAGAACCGGGTACCCCCGCGGATGAGCTGACCATGACGCCTGTTGCCATCCCCTGCAAAGCCTGGTCGATCGACGACGGGATTGTCCGCATCATGTCTGCTGCTTTGATGACGGCTACTGAGCCAATGATATCCCTTTTCTTTTGGGTGCCATACCCGATGGTGACCACTTCTTCGATCCCGATGGATTCTTCAAGCATCGTCACATTGACATTTGTTCTTCCGGCAACCGCAATGTCCTGGGTTTTCATGCCCACAAACGAAAACACCAGCGTGGCATCCGGGGAAACGTTTGACAGTAAATAATTTCCATCGCTGTCAGTGATTGTTCCCTGGGTAGTGCCCTTTAACACCACAGTGACCCCGGGCAAAGGAGCACCGGAAGGGTCGGTGACCTGGCCGGAAACGGTTTTTTGCTGTTGTAAGGGCCGGGAAGCTGAATTTGTAAGGATGATCTGATTGTTCATCACCTGGTAATTGATTCCCTGGCTGACAAATAACGCTTCCAGGACACTTTTGACAGGAACGCCGTCAAAGTTGACCTTTACTTTCTGATCCAGGTCAATCTGGCTTTTGTCGTAAATAAACCGGCACTCGGATTGATCTTCAATCCTGCTGAGTACCTCCACAAGACTCAAGGCTTCACTCTTCAGGGTGATCTTCGTGTTCTGCGAATACCCCGCAGAAGCAATTGCCTGAAAGACACTTATCAACAAAAAAAATAAAACCAGACGCATCATTCTCAATGTTTTTTTTAGGGTATCATACGTCCATACCCTGTTACCATGTTTTTTTTTCATACATTTGAAATGTTTAGTAATAGTGAAAACTTGTCTATGCTAAATTGGAGGGGGTGTCGTCAGCACTTCCTCTTTTTTTTCAAATTATTTTTTTGACAGGATGACTCTCCGTCGTGCAACCTTTCCGTCCGTTGATTTTTTCGCATCCATTAATTCATATTTTACAGGCAATGCCAGCGCCATGTAGTTCATCAGTTCTTCCACGCTGCCAATTTTTACGTTTGCCCTGAATAAGTTATCCTCCAGTCCTTCGATATGCAGTTCGACATCGACATCGTAAAACCGTTCAATTTTCCGGCACACCGATTCAAGGTGTTCGTTGTTAAATTCCAGCCGGCCTTCTGTCCATGCCGTATAACTTTTGGCATCCACATCGGACAAACGGATTTCATTCTTTTCCTTATGATGTTGAAGCATCTTATCCGCACTTAACTGTTCCGTAAATTTTTTTGCATTTCCGGCGACCTCCACCAGCCCGGATAAAACAACCACTTCCGAGACCGGCTCATCCGCATCGTGAAGCACGTTGAATTGCGTCCCCAGCACGCGGACGTTGAAATCGTTAAGCTTCACGGTAAACGGGTGTTCCTCATCACGTTTCACGCTGAAAAAGGCTTCCCCTTCAACCGATACCTCCCGGTTCTTTTCAAAATCCGCTGCGTAGGTCATGACCGAGCCCCCGGCCAGCCAGCCGCTTGACCCGTCCGGTAAGGTAAATTTTGCACGGGTACCTTCCGGGCAATGCCATTCAATCAGGTTAAGCTGTTTGTCCGCATCAGGGGCGAGGTTGTTGTTTTTAAAAAAGAAGAAAAGCGCCAGAGGCAAAAGAAGCACGGCCGCGATTTGGGATGCCCGTATCAGCAGACGCCTCTGCCGCTGCGTTTTTTCAAGCAGGATGCGGTATTTAAGCTGAACGAATACATGTCTCAAATCCCCTTTGGGCAAGTCCGCATTTGCCATCAGGGTATTCCATCCCTCTTGCCGGAGGTCTTCTACGTCTGGCTCCGTCTTCTGCTGACTGAAATAGGCCAGGACGGAACTCATCACCGAAAAAGACCGGTTCCCCTTGTTTAATGCTTCAAATGCCTTTTTATAGTCTGTCATGTGTATCCTTTTCCAGCGAAATTCATGCTATAAGACAAGCTCAAAATAAAAAGCACTATGCTTTTTTGAAAAATCTTAAAAGAAATTTTACAAGGAGCCTGTCGGGCTTCTCGGCTGAGCTCCCTGAAAATTGTCTATTTGACTTCGTCCTCAGATAAGGGGTCAGGAAAAAAGCCTGCAAAAGGCCTAAGTCCGACAGGTTCCTGGCGACAAAAAAGGGCCAGGCATAATAATCCGGAAAGCCCTTCTC
>CAZANK010000418.1:0-3745 GCA_964486235.1 uncultured Prolixibacteraceae bacterium
CGTACTTCACGACGTTGCCGGGTTGGCTGAACTGGCAGGCAGAAAGGAAAAACTGTCGGATGACCTGGAATATTTCTTCGGACACGATTTTTATATGCACCTGAACGAGCCCGACTACCATGCCCCGTTTTTGTTCAACTACCTGGAAAAACCTTATTTGACCCAGAAATGGGCCAGGACTTTTACTACCAAAGAAGTAACCCAGCTTTATCACAACCACGGCCTTTTTGAGAAACCTCTTGTAAGCAGGATCTATCGTGCCGACACAAAAGGGTATATTGAAACAATGGACGATGATGCCGGGGCGATGTCTTCGTGGTTTGTGATGAGTGCTATGGGTTTGTTTCTATACGATCCGGTTGAGCCAATTTACCAGATAGGCTCACCGATTTTTCCTGAATTGATCCTTCATTTGGATAACGGAAAAGATTTCAGGATTATCGCAAAGAATGTGAGTGAAGACAAATTTTATATTCAGTCGGCCGAACTGAACGGGAAAGAGTTTAATCAGCCCTGGATTGATTATAAAGCCATTATGGAAGGTGGCACCCTGAAATTTGAAATGGGCAGTCAGCCGAATAAACAATGGGGACTGAGTCTTAAAAATAATAAATAGGAACATCACAGATAAAAATCCATATTATGACGAACACAAAAAATAAGAGTAATATCAATCGTCGGAAATTTTTACAGAAATCAACCCTTGTGGGTGCTGCTACCAGTGTTGCAACAGTACTCCCGGTTTTTACAGCAACCGAAAAGAAAAACACAACTTTACCAACAGGCAGCCGTTCGCTTGTTCCAAAAATGATGATGAACGGGACTGTATCGCTTTCGAAGCCTCTGCTTTCTCCGTCGCAGCTTAGCTTTCGCATTGAACTGGCCAGGATACGCATGTCTTCATATCCTTGTAATTCAATGGATTTCATAATGGTTGATCTTGAACATCCTGACAACAGGTACCGTAAGGCACATTTGGCCAACGGCGACCTGACCGGACGACTACTTGAGTTTTTATGTTGCTCGGAAGGAGTAGATGGTAAGAATGATCCAAGGCTGGACACCTTATATGAAAGGATCTTAAAACAAAGGCAACCCTCGGGGTTTATCGGTCGTTACCCGGGTGGAGTTGGAAGTATGAACCCGAAAGACGATCCAATCCAGGGGGACGCCGCTTCGAAAAATTTTCATGGTTTGATCCGGTATTACCAATTAACGGGCGATCCCAGAGCCCTGAACACGGCACTGGGATTGGCCGAAGTGCTGTATTCCGTCAGGGACGAATGGCTGAGGGAAATGAAATCGGAGAACGGATTCAGTGACATTATTACTTGGGTAGGAGAACCTTTTGCCCGCCTTTATGGAATAACGAAGGATCAGCGATGGACGGAATTTTGCAGGATGATAAGGGATAATATCCGGCCTCTGGAAGGGAGGAAAACCCATTCTCACGGCTTTTTAAGTACCCTTCGCGGACTTCAGGTGATGACCTTTGTCACAGGTGACCCTTCCTGGAACAGGCTCCCTGATCTCTATCAAAGAATAATTATTGATGAACACATGGAAAAACCGGACGGGAATATTCCTGAATTTTTCCCCGACAGTGACCGGAATGAAGGCTGCTCGATTGCCGATTGGATGATGCTCAATTTAAACCAAGGATTGATTAACGGCGACGACTTTTCATACGAAAAGGCAGAACGGGTGTTTTGGAATGCTTTGGCATTTAATCAATTGATCACAGGGGGCTTCGGGCACAGGGGATTAGCTCCCAACGGGTACGGTGTCGACAGCATACAGGAGGCATGGTGGTGCTGTACACAGAACTCAGGAATGGGTATGACTGAATATGCCCGGCATACGGTAATCTTCAGAAATAATACCATTCATGTGAATTTTCTGACATCTGGCAAGTTTGAGCTGCTTTTACCCGGAGACAAATCGGCCCGGATCACGATCCAAACAACCTATCCGGCCAAGGCTGAAGCAACTATTGAGGCTGAGGATGTCCCCAGGGATATTGAATTAAAAATCCGCGTGCCTTCCTGGGTAAAAAATCCACAGATTGATCAAAACCGTTCAGGGAACAAAATAAAAGCAACTTTCACGGGAGACATGGGACACCGGATTGAGCAGGTTCATCGCGGAGTGATTCTGACCTACGGGCCGTTGGTGCTTGTACCTACCCGTACCGTCAAAGTGGGAAGTACTTCTGTTCCGGATGCGATCCAGGGGTATGATCCGGAAGCCATGCCTCCTGATATACCCCGGATAAAGCCGGATAACCTTCCCGATGCCAACGGATTTATAAAATTTCCGCTCTGTCCGCCGGAACGTCCTTTACCTCCCTGGAATTATTGGGACGAAGGTCCCGGCTCGCCAACGTGGGTAGAAAGGGCCGCAGTCGAAGCAGGATTAAAATTCCCTGACGGAAAATTGGTTTATACCCGGTTTGCTCCGATGTGTTACAATACATCGTGCCTTTCCCTGTTTGAAACACCGGTAGTCTTCAGCGGAATGGAATAAGAAAGATTAATTGCTGTTTAACAAGGTTTTGATTAATAAGTAAAGGATCAACGTGTCAATGAAAAAATCATTTTTAAATAAAACCGGCAAAAAAAACCTCAGTCGGACTATTGTTTTTATGGGCCTGGCAGCGTGCACTAATTTAAATGACAGTTCTCAAACGGCGTCCGGGATACCTGGGGGAAAAACATCGCAGGAGTATACGGTTTGTGCTACCTTTGACGAAATGCTAAACCGGACGGATACCAGATATCTTACCCCAGTCCGGATCTCTCCGGTAGGTACAAAGAAGAAACCGCTGTACCACAATTTTTTCTATTACAATCATACACCAACGGAATGTCTGCAATTTGAGCCAACCGGACGATATTTACTGGGGATGAGGTTTTTTGTCGAAAGAAGAGAATTACAGCCATTCGATAAAGCGGAAATCGGGATTTTTGATCTTCAACATCACAATGAATGGCAGAAAATCGGGGAAACAACGACCTGGAACTGGCAGCAGGGCTGCCGCCTGCAATGGGTTCCGGACAAGTTTGAAGAGATCATCTGGAACGACCGTTCTGACGACGGAAAACGTATTGTAACCCGTGTTTACAATTTTAAAACAAAACAGACACGCATGGTGCCTTTTCCCGTTTACGTGACTTCCCCTGACGGAAAGAAGGGACTGGGGGTCAACTATGAACGGGTCCAGCACCGGGGGTGTAAATACCCCGGCATTGAAGACCCGTATCAAGACCAGTGGGCCCCCGGGAACATAGGATTATGGGAAATCGACATGGTATCGGGAGAAAAGAAGCTGATCCTGTCAATAAGGGAATTGGCAAAGGTCATGTACCCGGATGGATTCCCTTCCGACACGCTGAACCGGAATCTCTACTTTTTCAGGGCAGGTTATAATCCGTCAGGCACCCGTATTTTTCTTTTTGTCAAGGATTTTCAGGATGTATGGGGAAACTGGAGGATCAGGACGGAAGGCTATACACTAAACCCGGACGGAACGGATATCCGGTATTTTTACCAGGAACCCAGTCACCATTACTGGCTCAACGACGGGGAAGTGGTCGATAACGGGGTGCATGCCTTACCATGCAGTCCGGCAACCCTGGGATATTACCGTTTTAAGGATGACGGCACAGGGCTTGCAAAAGAAAAACTGTTCGGGGCTCCCAACGGCCATATTACAGTCAATCAAAACGGCGACTGGATACTGACC
>CAZANK010000419.1:0-3741 GCA_964486235.1 uncultured Prolixibacteraceae bacterium
GCTGCCCGGCCGTGCGGTTGGCGGCGTATTTCAGTCATTTGGGTATGGGAATTCGACCCGTGATACACCAGGAAGATATGACTATATGAAGAGTGTTTATAATATCCTGCGGAATATGGGTGCATTTTACGCGGAAATCAGGCCTATAGAAGGACTGAGGGTCAGGGGAACCGTTAGCTTTGATTATTCCTCCAATACCCATGAGCAGTTCAGCGGGATGGAACGCGGCCTTTTTGAAGCTCAACGGGGCACGTTTTATGAAGAGACCGGCAACACCTACGTGAAACGCTACAATGAAAATGTCAATATCGTCAAGGAATTTTTAATTGGTTACACCAGGCAAATCGGTGATCACCACCTCGATGTCGTGTTGAATGCGATGGACCAGAAGGTGAAATGGAACCTCGAACAAAAGAGCATTGACAATCATTCCCCGATCCCGAACTGGGATCAGCGAAGGATCGATGAGGGGTGGCCGCAAACGGACAAAGGGTTGTTTGTTCTTCGCACACCATCGGGCCTGCAGGGATATATGGGAAGGTTAAGCTACAATTTTAACAGCAAATATTACCTCGATGCCACTGTCCGTCGCGATGGTACTTCAAAATTCGGTCCCGGCTACAAATGGGGGACATTCCCGTCATTTGCCGCGGCATGGCGTGTTTCTTCCGAAAGATTGATGAAAAATATGCCCTGGCTTGATGATTTGAAGATCCGTGCCGGATGGGGAAAGACCGGTAACCAGGAAACCAGGGACTTTGCCTATCTTTCGTTAGTGAATTTCAATCCCAAGTATGCCCTTGGTTCGTCAGGGACAGCAGCAGGACAGGGGAATATCGTACCGGCAGCAGCACTGGGCGATTTTCCGATTATTGACATGAGCTGGGAAACTTCGACCAACCTGAACTTCGGGATCGATGCTTTCCTTTTTGACAACAAACTGAGCGTGACGTCAGACTATTATCACCGTACGACGGAGGGGATTCTCCAAACGATCGACATCCCATGGGTGATCGGTGCGTTAAACAATCCGGTCGTCAATCTGGCTTCGGTGGTCAACAGCGGCGTTGAATTCGAAGGAAGTTACATGGACAAAATCGGTGATTTAGGCTTTACCGTATCGTTTAACCTGACGACCGTTAAAAATGAAGTAAGGAAATTATACCGGAACAGGCCATCCGAAAGCGACGACCTGCGGATTGAAGAAGGTTATTCCATGAACTATATTTTTGGCTACAAAACCGCCGGGATTTTCCGGACACCGCAGGAGGTGGTTGAATGGCTTGCAACGACCGATGACCCGGGATATACCTCCCAGAAGTCGCCTGGCGATGTCCGTTTTGTCGACCTGAACGGCGCGCCCACCGAGGCAGATGGTCCGGACGCGTACGTGCATCATGAACCGGACGGGAAAATTGACGCTTACGACCGCACTTGCCTGGGTAAAACAATCCCCGGTTATTACTATGGTTTCGGCATCGACCTGACGTATAAAAACTGGGATGCCGGCCTGAGTTTCCGGGGTGTCGGAGACGTACAGCGGATCAATACCGATGGCAAACTTTCGATCGGGGCGGGAGGGGGTAACTTCCTGGAGGTCTATAATGACCGCTGGACGTCTGCAAAACCATCAACTAAAATACCCAGGGCCATTGAGGGCGATCCTTCCGGAAATAACCGGATTTCTGACCGGATGGTGGAAGATGCCGGATTTCTGCGATTTCAGAATTTCCAGGTGGGTTACCGGTTTAAAGGAGGGCTGCTTCGAAAGATCGGGGCGGAGCGCATGCGTTGTTATCTTTCCGGGTCAAACCTGTTTGTCATGACGCCTTACACAGGACTTGATCCGGAGAACGATACCACACCTGTTACGTTTACCCTTGGTGTGAATGTGAATTTTTAAATTGAATGAAGATGAAAAATATGAAAACACGATACCGCTTTCTGTTGCTGGTCTCCATGACGATCTTTTCGTGTGATCAGGTAACCATTGATCTGGATCCCATTGGGGATACGGAAGCCGGATTTTTCCAGAACGAAACGCAGATGACCCAGGCGGTCATGGGTATTTATCAAAAAATGAACTTTTTTTATAGTTTCCGCGGAGGTGCATGGCTGGGCGGAATATGGCTTCTTCCTGATGATAACCTGACCACCCAGGGAGACCATCAGTATGAAAACTTCGTGGGTCTGAACGGGAGCAATGGTTCGCTGGGACTCTATTACAAGTATGGATACCAACTGATCGCCAGAGCGAATACGGTCCTTCAAAAAATAGAGGAAAATAAGGACATCGCTTACAAGGTTAAACCTGAACTGATGAACTATCATCGGGGAGAGGCGCTTTTTCTTCGAGCCTGGATGTACTTCCGTTTGTGGAATACGTTCGGAAATGCGGTTCCTTTGGTGACCGAAAGGATCACCAGTCTGGATGATGCTTATCCCCCGAGTTGCACAGGCACGCAAATGGCCGACCAGGCGATCGCCGACCTTCAGGAGGCAGCCACCCTGCTGCCGGAATCCTGGGATGACACCAACAAAGGTCGTGTTACGCGGAATTCGGCGCTGGGACTGGCGGGGAAAATACTGGTTTTTCGCGGTACCATCGCTGGTCAGGCGGCTGACTTTACCGCTGCGCTCACCGCGTTCAACAACATAACAGGCGCTTCATTGATGCCCAATTATGGTGATAATTTCCGGGCCACCATGGAGAATAACGCCGAATCACTTTTCGAATTTCAGGCCAATGACCAAGGAAGTCAAACGAATCCCTTTCTGAATAATGACGAATTCTCAGTCGTTGGCGAACTCGGAGCCTACATGGGGATTTTTACCCAGGAACCGAGTTGGATCGGCTCGAACTATTATACGGCCACGCAGGCATTCAAGGACGCCCTTGAACCCGGTGATCCGCGAAGCCCATATCTCTTAAATTTAGACGCACCCGATTTAAGGAATGTCGTGAAATACATCAAGGATGGCAATCGGGTTGGGAATTGGGCTGCCGGCTATAACCTTCAACGGAATAACCTTCGCATTTTGAGGTATGCCGACGTCGTCCTGCTGAAGGCGGAAGCGCTGGTTCGAAGTGGCGGAAGTAAAAGCGAAGCAATTGGTTTGATTAACCAGGTACGTGAACGGGCCAGAAAATCGACGGCAGATGGCACTGAAGCTGCAGTTCCTGCCGACCTGAATACCGGGGAGACCAATGCCGGTACGATACTGGACTGGATTTTCCGGGAAAGACGGATTGAACTGGCCTTTGAAGAAGGACACCGCTGGTTTGACCTTCGCAGACGGCATCTGGCCGGTGAGATCGACCTGAAAACATGGGATTTTGCTTCCTTGAAACCCGATTTCAATTTCGACGATTTTAATGTCTCGTTCCCCATACCTGAAGGAGAGATCATCCAAAATCCCAAGCTGATCCAGAATACAGGGTACTAATCCGAAAACCATGCAAAAAACGATGGCAGCCGGTTGCTGCCATCGTTTTTTCGTGTCAGGTTTTCAAACAGAGATGGCACAAATCCTAGACGCATTTCGGGGTGGGGCCGACTTTCTCTGCGTGGGGATGTACGAATTATTTCTTGTAAGTTTACGGCAAGAATTCCAGGAAAAGGACATTCTTGCCGTTTTTATTATGTTGAAAGGGACATAAACATAAGTTGTTACTCAGGATATAAGATATTCCACATCGTATGGGAAAATATCGGTCCGATATTGTTGAGGGGTTAATTC
>CAZANK010000420.1:0-3697 GCA_964486235.1 uncultured Prolixibacteraceae bacterium
TCTTTTTTCAGTCCAATGACATTCCCCTTTTCGGTCACGGGCTCCCACCCGTATTTCTGCATGTGGCCGAGGATCATTCCGATTCCCGGAAACGAGAAATAATCAAGCCTCTTTAAATCTGCCGCCCTGTAAAGGAATTTCTCATGTTCCGTACCGATGCCCCAGACTTCGGCAGGCTTATTCCCTTTTTCAAAATACTCCGCCAGCCGCGTTGCGGAATTTATTTCGGTGCATTTCCCCGTTTCTGTCATTATGGAACGCTTTATTTTGAGTTCAGGATACTGTCGAGCACGTACTGTTCCACATGCCTGTTCTTCCCCACGTACGGGAAATCGTGCATGGAGAGCATCGCCGGTGCATTCAGCTCCACCACGATGTAATTATCCGGACCGGGAACAGCCGCAGGGTCCCTGATGATCACGTCTACGCCGGCGATCTTCAGTCCCGCTGACTGCGCAGCCTGAACCGCCACGTCCCGGTAAAAATCCGGCATGTCGTCGGTCACGTCGATACTGTCGCCCCCGGTACTCAGGTTCGAATTCCGGCGCAGAAATACCTGTTCCCCCGCCCCGGGCACCGTTTCGTCCGACATGGATAACGCGCGCAGATGCCTGCCCACTTCGTCGTCAATCACGATCTTCAACAGCGGATGTGTGTAATCGGTTCCCCGGCCTTCATTTTTCTTCGCTGCCAGTTGCCTGATCGTGTGGACGCCGTCGCCGGCCACATTGGCCGGCACACGGTATGCGATGGCTCTGACCTGCTCATCAATCACCAGGAAACGATATTCACGTCCGGGGAAATATTCTTCGACGATCACCTTCGGGGCATGACTGAAAGCTTTCGCAATGGCTGCGTTCAGTTCTTCCCGGGTCTGGATATCGGCGCTCACGGCAATGCCGTGGTCGGTGGTGGCGGGCTTTACGACCAGGGGAAACCGAAAGGAATCCAGCATATCGGGCGCATAGTCCCGGCGGAGCAGCACGCCCCTGGCCTGACTGAGGCCTTTACGCTTCAAAAATTGCTTTGTCATCCACTTGTCATTGGATATCCAGTACGCGATCAGGCTGTTGGCATCGGAGATGGTGCCCTCATGAATGATGTATTCCTTGCCGTTGTGCGTGACCGCGATGAGGTTGTTTTTCTCATCGATGATCTCAAACGGGAGGCCCCGCCTCAGAATCTCGGCAATGATAATCTGGGTAGTCGCCTCGAAATGCGCATACCCTTCGAGCGGTGTAAAGTGATACGTTGTCTTTTCCATCTTCTGATCTTTGTCCGTGTGTAATAAACAAACATCGGGAGAAAAAGATTATCAGACGGGTCGAGACCATTCCTGTGAAAAGCTAGCCGCTTCTTCAGTCTTGATTCCTGGTTCTTACGACTTACGACTTGCGACCCCTTTAAACGACTTCAACGCCTCTTTCCTTCAGCAATTGGAGGCCGATGTCCTTGAGTTTGTACTTTTGGATCTTCCCGCTGGCAGTCATGGGATAGCCGTCAACAAAGAAGATGTATTTCGGAATCTTGTAACGGGCAATTTTTCCGCGGCAGAATTCGGCAACCTCTTCTTCGGAGAGTTGATGGTTACGTTTGATCCGAATGAAGGCGCCCACCTCTTCCCCGTATTTTTTACTGGGGATACCTGCCACCTCGATGGCTTCGATCTGCTCCATGCCATAAAGGAAATTTTCAATCTCCCGGGGATAAATATTCTCCCCTCCCCGGATGATCATATCTTTAATCCGCCCGGTGATCTTATAAAACCCGTCTTCCGTGCGCACGGCCAGGTCGCCTGAATGAAGCCAGCCGTCCTTGTCAAGGACCTGGCGCGTTGCTTCTTCATTGTTGTAGTACCCCTTCATGACGTTATATCCGCGGCAGCATATCTCACCCTGCACGTTGTCGGGGCATTGCCCGCCGGTTTCCGGATCAACGATCTTCACTTCCACGTTGGGCAGTTCAAAACCGACTGTTGTCGCCTTGATTTCGGGAGAATTATGGGTTCGCGTGGCTGTCATTCCCGGTGATGTTTCGGTCAGCCCGTACACGATGATAATATCTTTGCAGTGCATTTTGGTCATGACCTTGTTCATGGTATCGATCGGACACAGCGACCCTGCCATGATGCCTGTCCGCAAGCTGGTCAGGTCGAACAGATCGAACATCGGATGGTTCAGTTCGGCAATGAACATGGTGGGAACCCCGTAAACGGCCGTGCACCTTTCCTTTTCGATCGAAGCCAGCACGAGCAGCGGATCAAAATTCTCGACCACGACCATTGTTGCCCCGTGGGTCACGATCGCGCACAATGCCAGCACACATCCGAAGCAATGAAAGAACGGCACCGGCACCAGAAGCCGGTCCGCGGCGGTGTACTTCATACATTCGCCGACGGAATAGCCATTATTCAGGATGTTATGATGACTGAGCATGACCCCTTTGGGGAAACCCGTCGTCCCGGAGGTGTATTGCATGTTGACCACATCGTGGGTATGGATCAACTTCCTGAGCTCATCCAGCTCCAGGTCATCGAGATAAGAACCCATCAGCAGAAGTTCTGCCGTGTTGTAAAAACCCCGGTGCTTCTCCTGTCCGACGAAAACCACGTTCCGGAGTTCGGGAAACCGTTCTGACTTCAGATCGCCCCTGCGCCGGGTCTTCAATTCAGGCACCAGTTCAAAAATCATGTTCACATAATCGCTGTCCCGGTACTCCCCGATCATACACAGGGTGTGGATATCGGCGTTTTGCAGCAAGTACTCCAGCTCGGCAAGCTTGTAGTTGGTGTTTATCGTCACCAGAACAGCGCCGATTTTCGCCGATGCAAACATGAATGTGAGCCAGTCAGGAACGTTGTTCGCCCATATCCCGACATGGTCCCCTTTCCCCACGCCAATGTACATCAATCCCTTTGCCAGCTTATTGACCCGCTGGTTGAATTCACCGTACGAAAAGCGCAATCCGCGGTCCGGATAAACCAGAAAATCCTGATCGGGCGTTTCGTCAGCATATTTTTCCAGGATCCCTCCCAGTGTAAAATCAATTAATTGCATAACAGGTCAATTAAAGGGCGTATAAAGTACGGCCAGTATCTTTGCCGGCTTGTTATCTGCGGCATGGACATGATGCTCCACCACCGAATCCATGTAGATACTGTCGCCGGAATCCAGCAGAAAAATATCTTTCCCGTAATTGATCTCGATGCGGCCTTCCATCACATAGATGAACTCTTCCCCTTCGTGCGACGACAGCATAAAATCGGTGGGTTTTGCGGGTTCAATATCGACGATAAACGGCTCCATATTTCTTCCCGCCTTGTTAAAAGCCAGTGAATAGAAGTTGAGATGTTCACGGGTTAACCTTCCCTGTGACGTAAAACGAATTCCTTTTTCATGTCCGGCTGCCCTCACAACGGCAGGCCCCATCTGGTCGCTGTCGTCGAGAAACGTCCCCAGCCGAACCCCAAGGGCCCTTGCGATCTTGACAAGTGGCGCCAGCGAAGGGATCAGCTCCTCCTCTTCAATTTGATGAAGCAGGCTGACATCCAGATTCGCTTGGACGGCCAGTTCTTCCAGCGTGATTTTTCTGGAAGTTCTCAATTGTTTGATTCTTGATCCGAGGTTTTTTTCAACAGCCATGGCGTTTTTTTTAAAAAATGACTACAAAAATAGATTTATTTTGCAATCAGGCAAAT
>CAZANK010000421.1:0-3660 GCA_964486235.1 uncultured Prolixibacteraceae bacterium
CTCCGCGTACTTCAGAAATGCCTTTGACAAAGAACCTCTGAAGCGGCTGGAAAATCCCAGGATGCCAACCCGGACCCTGTCGTTGGCGCCAATAATACGGCCGTAACTTTTGGAAGTCATGCCGACGCCTCCAATCGTAATCCCGGCCGCCCCAATGGCTGATGCCTTAATAAATGAACGTCTTGAATTATCCATAACTTATGTATTTAAAATGTTATAACAGGCTTTAAAATCGGGATTTCCGCATAAAACCTTTTCGTATGTCAACAAAATCAAATATTTTCCGGCAACACATAGGGTGCGCGGTAGTCCCTGGTCAACATCGCATTGGCTTCATTCTCGCCCTCGCCGATAAACCGTTCTGCCACAGAATCAAACCGAAGCTGCCGTCCAAGCCGGTAAGAAATATTTCCCAGGTGAGCCAGCGCAGAAGCCAAATGACACGACTGCACCGGACCGTTCTGGATACTCATATCGCGGGCCCGGATCGCATCAAACCAGTTTTGAAAATGCAGCGTCAACTCGCCGTCTTCTGACCGGGAAGGACCTTTTTCGCGTTTCTCGCCCAGGTAAGTCTCATAGGTTCCATACCCTTTGACGACCATGTACCCCTTGTCTCCGTAAAAGATATTCCCCACGCCGGCACCATCTTCCAGGTTCGTACACCAGTTGCGGACTTCAAACTGAATGATCTTCTTTTCTTTCGGATAATGATAAACCGACGTTTGGATCTCGGGCACTTCCTTGCAATCGTCCCACAAGAATTTTCCGCCCATCGACGTGATATGCTCGGGCAAATGATCCACACCCAAGCCCCACATGCAAAGGTCCGTTTCATGAATCCCCTGGTTACCCACGTCTCCGTTCCCGTAGTTCCAGTGCCAGTGCCAGTTGTAGTGAACCAGATTGCGCGAGAAAGGCGCCAGGGGCGCAGGTCCGCACCACAAGTCATAATTCAAACCTTCAGGCACCTTCGAGATTCCCTGGTCACCGATATCCGGACGCCAACGGTAAACCAGTCCCCTGGCCATGTAAACCCGGCCAATCAACCCTTCTTCCAGGTGTTTCATGGCTTCGCGGATCGCGACAGAACTGCGCAACTGGACGCCATGCTGGACAATCCGGTTATACTTGTAGGCCGCCTCGATCATCTTCGTCCCTTCGTACACGTTATGTGTGGCCGGCTTTTCAACATAGACGTCTTTTCCCGCCTGACAGGCCCAGATCGTTTGCAGGGCATGCCAGTGGTTCGGCGAAGCCAGGGCCACCGCATCGATGGTCTTGTCTTCGTATGTTTTCCGAAAATCCTGTTCAATCGCCACGTCTGTCCCGTATTGCTTCCTGAACTCGCCGGCCCTTTCCCGCAAGACATTCATATCGGGATCACAAAGCACAGCCACTTCAACATTGGCCTTCTTCGATAACCCCATGATTTCGCTGATGTGGTTTTTACCCCGGCCGTTTACGCCCAATACGGCTACCCGTATGCGGTCGTTCGCGCCTTTCGCACCCGAAGGAATGACCATCGGTTTGACCATCTCAGCCTTCAAAACGGATGGTGTCACAGCAGCCAGGACAACTCCTGCCCCTGCCTGCTTCAAAAAAGTTCTTCTTAAATTCTTACTCTTTTCCATTGGTTTGTTATTTATGGTTTAGGTGACAAGAACATTGCACGAAGCAACGAGAAGGATTTCCTGATCCTATCACGCAATATTCCGCAAACTACTGATTAAAAAGCCTCGCCAGGGTGTGAATGCTTTCGTCTGTCAAATCACCACCAATGAGCAGTTTATGTCTAAAAACCACTTGCTCTCCCTGATTTAATTTCAGGCTGACCGGCGCGGTGTTCGGGTCAAAGGCGCGCCCTCCCAGATTGTTGGTTGCAAAAAGCCCGTATCCCCGCGCATGTGACCAGGCCGGGTAATTTGGATTCCTGACATGATCCAGCACGACAAGGGTAATCACTTCTCCTTCTTTCCCTGCACGCAGCGCCACCCATGGGCTCCGCTTGCTCCAGACATCGCCGCCCGTAAACCCTTCTGCATTCCGGTATACGCCATTCACCCCTTCGTTGTTCAAAACCGGCACCTCTGTTTCTATCCCGTTGGCATCCAGAAACTTCTCCGGCTTCTTTGACGGTTCTTCAAACGACCGGTCCAGTCTTAACCCAAGCAACCCTTCCTTATTCTCTGTAAACGTCACTTCCCTCGCTGCCGTCAGTGTGGTGATCCGCTCAATGGCTCTCAGGTTTTCTTCGCCTGAAAAAATATAGCCCGTTTCCTCTTCCAAAAGCACATTCCCCTCATGGTCAACCCAATCGGACGCTGCCACCAGCTTACCTTCCTGAGGATCTTCCGATACGATCTCTTTGAATTTGATGGTCCCGTACTTCGGTTTATCTTCCGGTTTGATCGCAAACGAATTATTCCAGAAGTCCAGCCCGTTCACGTCGCCAAAATTGAACCACAAACCCACATGATGAGGATGATCGGTGCGTTCAAAAGGCCTTGGGTCCAGCGGGTAGCCGCGGGTAATCAGTTTTCCCGACGCACTGACAATCGGATAGAGCGTTTGCTTTTCCATATCGTCAGGATAGATCAACGCGGTGAAGAACTTTCCGTCAACAAATACCTCGACTTTCTGATCCTTTTCATTCGATTTAAACTCCACCTTGAGCTTTTCGGAGGTGCAGCCTGAAAAAAACAGCAATAACACAAAAAAAGACAGTAAACTTTTCATCATGACTCGAATTTAGATTTCGTTAATTTATTTGTTATCAGCATCTAGCAATTCCCCAACCCATTATTTTTTACCGGTCAACGAACGTATTACCCGTTAAAGATAGTAATAAAATCCGATCATCAATTCAAGCATTTCATCTTTTTGTGTGCGTTAACGGAACAGCTTACAAGGTTTCTCTTCCGGCAATAATCGTGTAAAAAGTCTCCTCCTGAAAATACATTTCTGCAAGGTGTTTCAGTTGTTCCGGAGAAATACCCACAATGGTCCGGTAGTATTTCTCATAAAAATCATAACCGAGCCCAAATTCATGCACATTCAGGAAGGCCTGCGCCCATGCAAACGGGCCATCGAGTTCCCTCAGAAACTCGCCCAGCAAATACTGCCGCACCCGCTCCAGTTCTTCCTTTGTCACCGGCTCTTCCCGTAGTTTCCCCAACTCCCGAAAAATCCCGTCCAGGGTGGCCTGTTCATAGCGTTTATCGACTTCCGTGGCAATCACGAGATAACCTTCGTGACGCATACTGACCAAGTGGGCGCCAATTCCGTAGGTATAGCCCTTCTCTTCCCGGATGCGGGTCATCAGGCGCGAACTGAAATAGCCTCCCAGGATCGTGACGAGCACCTGTAACGGAAGGTAATCAGGATGTGTTTTCCTCACCATCATTTTACCCACGCGTATGGCCGACTGGATGGCTCCCGGCTTGTTGACAAACAGCTTCTTTTCGAACGAGGGGCGGGGGATTGGCGCCTGGCGAACCGAAGCGGCATCGTTTTTCCAGTCATTCCGTCCAAAACAGGTATTGACCAGGCCGGTGAGGCTTTCATCAAAACGCCCGGCAATCAGTATTTCACAATTGCCCGAATGATAAGATGAATGATAAAAATCAATCAGGTTTTCCCGCTGAATCAAATCAAAAT
>CAZANK010000422.1:0-3650 GCA_964486235.1 uncultured Prolixibacteraceae bacterium
GACGACACGCTCCATGTTTTTTTCAATCACTGGCCCTCCCGTTACCGTGGACAGGCAGAAACCGAGCCGCAGCGAATGGTGGCCGCCCTTACCTTACGGCAACAGGTGGAACACCTTCTGAAAACCAGGAAGTCCCCTGCTGTCGTGATCATGGGCGATTTTAACGATCAACCCCAAAATAAGAGCCTGACAGCAGGACTGGGGGCAAAAACGGCTGATCGTCCGGAACGGCAGGGCGAGCTGGTTAATCTTTCTGTAAACTGGCCCCCAAAGGGAACCCTGAAATACCGCCAAAGCTGGCAAGTCTTTGATCAGGTAATCGTGTCCGATTTTCTGCTGGGGAATGCCCGGCTTCACACGGCCCCCAATCATGCGGCAATCGTCTCCGATGCCTTCCTGCTTGAGAAAGACCCCAATTTTAAAGGGACACGACCCTTCCGTACTTACGTGGGATACCGGTATCACGGAGGTATCAGCGATCACCTTCCGGTCCGGTTGAAGCTGAAGTTAAAACAAAAATGAAAAGGATTTCCACCCTTTTTCACGCATCGCTTACCGATCATCGCTTACAGGTCATCGCTCATCGCTGGTTTTCCCATCCTCCATTTTCCGGTTTCCCGTCTCCATTTTCCGGTCTCCGTTTCTTACCGGTTCGATCCCCATTTCCCGGGCTTTCTTTAACATCAGGCGGAAACCCTCCTCATGGTCGTTGCGAATTTCTCCTTCCAGGATGGCTTCTTTAATGGCGGTTTTAATGGCGCCAATCTCCCTGCCTGGAGGCAGCCCAAATACCTCCATGATCTCCTCGCCCGAGATGGGCGGCTGAAAATTCCGGATATGATCGCGCTCTTCCAGGTCCTTTAGTTTTTCACGTACCAGCCTGAAGTTTTTGAGGTGACGCTTTACTTTGTCCCTGTTTTTTGAGGTGATATCGGCCTCGCAGAGGGTCATCAGGTCGTCAATATCGTCGCCTGCCTCAAACAGCAGCCGCCGGACAGCCGAATCGGTCACCTCCTCCTCCGACAGGACAATTGGCCGCATGTGCAGCGAAACCATCTTTTGCACATACTTCATTTTTTCATTCATGGGAAGTTTCATCCGCCTGAAAAGGCCGGGGATCATTTTCTCCCCGATATAATTGTGGCCATAGAAAGTCCATCCCGCACCGGCGACAAACCTTTTGGTCCGGGGTTTTGCAATATCGTGCAACAGGGCGGCCCACCGCAGCCAAAGATTGTTCGTATTCGGACAGATGCGGTCGAGAACCTCCAGCGTGTGCAGAAAATTGTCCTTGTGCGCAATGCCGTTCACTTCGTCGATGCCCTTCATCCGATGCAGCTCGGGAAGAATGATTTCAAGCAGACCTGTTTGATCCAGTAACAAAAATGCTTTCGAGGGAGTGTCGGTCATGATCATTTTATTCAGTTCATCCACAATCCGTTCTTGCGAAACGATCTGAATGCGGTCCCTGTGGGCAGAAATGGCTTCCAGCGTTGCTTCCTGAATCGTGAAATTGAGTTGCGCGGCAAAGCGAACCGCCCGCATCATCCGCAAGGGATCGTCCGAAAACGTGATCCCCGGGTCCAGCGGTGTGCGGATAATCTTGCGGTTCAGATCGCGGACCCCGTCAAACGGATCTGCCAGTTCTCCCAGACGGTCATGGTTTAAACAAATTGCAAGCGCGTTGATCGTAAAATCCCTTCTTTTCTGATCGTCTTCCAGGGTGCCATCCTCAACCACCGGCTTGCGTGAGTCCCGGTGATAGGACTCTTTTCGTGCCCCCACAAATTCAATGTCAAGATGCCCCCATTTGATCATTGCCGTGCCAAAGGTCTTGAAGACGTTCACAGGCGTCCCCGAACCCAGTCGCCCGGCAACCTTCCTGGCCAGTTCAATGCCACTTCCAAGCGTGACAATATCGATATCTTCTGACTGGCGATGCAGGAACAGATCCCTGACAAAACCACCAATCACAAAACAAGACTGCCCCAGCCGGTCTGCTTCCTCCGAAATAATGCCAAACACGGGGTGTTTTAAGTGCTGCTTCATGAATTAAAATGCGCCATTTTGTTTAAAACTGTGACAAAATTACAATTATTTCGGCGGGAAACAGTCTTGCGAAAGACGAATTTGAAATGGCATGAATATTGATATTGAAATATCAATAAATGTATATATTTGTATAATTTAAAAATAACAACGATGCTGGAACATTTAACCAAGGAAACCTTCAAAGAGAAAGTTTTCAATTATGAGCAGGATAAAGAGTGGAAGTATGCGGGTAACACGCCCTGTCTGATTGATTTTTACGCCGACTGGTGCGGCCCGTGCAAAATGGTGGCGCCAATTCTGGAAGAACTTCAGAAAGAGTATGGCGATTCGCTGCATATCTACAAGGTCAATACCGAGGATCAGCGGGAGTTGGCGTCAATGTTTGGCATTCAGAGCATCCCGTCGCTTCTCTTTGTCCCGGTCGATGGTCAGCCGCAAATGGCGATGGGCGCTTTGCCAAAGGCCACTTTTGAACAGGCTATTGCAGAGGTTTTGAATGTGAAGAAACCGGCAAACTGATGCCCGGCAACTGATCCTTTACGCGTGATTCCGGATAGTGGGTATGGAGTATCGAGTAGCCGATTTTGGTACCGGTATCGATCACGGACCACCGATTTAAAGTTTGTCAATGATCTTTTCAAGTCTGATCCCGTTGGAACCTTTCACCAGGATCAGACTTTCGGTTAGCGGGTCTTGCCGGCCGAGGAATTCTGACAGTAGTTCGGTGGTCAGGAATTTCTTTGCCGGTCCGGCATCGGTTGCCGAGAAGCAGGGTCCCACCAGACACGCCAGATTGAAATCGGCCTGCCGAATCATGGCGGCAATTTTTGCGTGTTCTTCCTGGGCGTGACTGCCCAGTTCGAGCATGTCGCCCAGGATGACGGCTTTTTTGGGGTGGCGGATCCTGATAAAATTGTCGAGGGCGGCAGTCATGCTGGTCGGATTGGCATTATAGGCATCCATGATGATCCTGTTCGTTCCTTTCCCAATGAGTTGAGAGCGGCTATTGCCAGGCTGGTAATGCGCGATGGCCATTTGGATATCGGTAGGATCGACGCCAAAGTGGAGGCCTACGCGAGCCGCTGCCAGGATGTTTTCGAAATTGTAGGCCCCGATCAGGTTGGACTTCAGGTATAGCCAGCCTTTGGGGAAGAGCGCCCGGACAGTGAGATACCAGGAGCTGTCTTCCGGGACTCCCTGAAGCTGGGCTTCGGGAGTGTTTCCGTAGGTCAGGAAGTCAAGTCCGGCGGCCTGCTTCACAAGGAGTCCGTTATTCAGGTTAATAAAACATTTTCCGTGGTGTTGTCTCAAAAAATCATACAGTTCCGATTTGGTGCGGATAATACCTTCCAATGAACCAAAACCCTCCAGATGGGCTTTGCCGATGTTGGTGATCAATCCGTAGTCGGGTTCTGCAATTTGGCAAAGTGCAGCGATCTCACCCGGATGATTGGCCCCCATCTCAATCACCGCCAGTTCTGTTTCGCCGGTCATGCCAAGCAGGGTGACAGGTACGCCGATATGATTATTCAGGTTCCCCTGTGTGGCCGTAACCGCGTATTTTTTTCTCAGTACAACTGAAATGAGTTCTTTCGTGG
>CAZANK010000423.1:0-1220 GCA_964486235.1 uncultured Prolixibacteraceae bacterium
AAATAATCGGCCTGCGAAGGCTGGATCGTTCCCAGACCGGGACCTCCGCGCTGGACATTCACGACCACACAGGGCAACTCTGCACCGGCGATATACGAAATACCCTCCGACATCAGGCTGATACCCGGGCTCGAGGACGACGTCATCACTTTTTTCCCGGTCCCCGCGGCACCATAGACCATGTTGATGGCGGCCAATTCACTTTCGGCCTGCAACACGACCATTCCCGTTTCATTCCAGGGTTCCCGGGCCATTAACGTTTCCATCACCTCCGACTGGGGGGTGATCGGATATCCAAAGTACCCGTCACATCCGCAGCGGATCGCCGCCTCGGCAATGACCTCGTTCCCCTTCATTAATCTTAGTTCTCCCATTTGGGTAAATTCTTAAATTTCTAATACGACTCTCACACCTTCACCCGGTAAACAGTGATACAGTTGTCCGGACACACAACAGCACAGTTGGAACATCCAATGCACAAATCCGGAGATTCCATAAAGGCGTACTGATATCCTTTGTTATTCACCTGCTTACCCTGCGCGAGCACATGCTGGGGACAAGCTTCCACGCAAAGACCGCAGCCCTTGCACTCTTCCGTATCAACCACTACTGCTCCAATCACTTTTGCCATCGCTTTCTGTTTATACTTACAAAACTATTCTATGTCCAATTTCACCGCCGCAACAAATGTTGCGAAATCAAATCCTGTTCAGGATACGCGTAAAGATGTTCCGGTGAATCCCCAGGTAGGAGGCGACATGCTGCCGCTGCACCCGCGACACGATCTCATGATGTTCCTTCATGAAATTCTTAACCCGTTGCGACGCCGAAAGCGACTGCAGGGAGTGAACGCGCTTCAGTGCCTGGACATAACTCTCCTCAGCCATGACCCTGGCCATCCTTTCAAAAGCCGGACTCTTGTCCAGTAACTCCTCGTACTCGGAACGCTCAATGTAAACCAGCTCGGAATCTTCGTAGGCCCGGATCCACTCGGGCGATTTCTTTCCCGAGATAAAGGTCTCGTGACTGCTCACGATGCTGTTGTCGGGTGTGTAATAAAACCGCGAAATCCACTCCTGCCCGTTCTCCGAAATATACGTCGCGTACATCAGTCCGGTGAGCAAAAGCCCCAACTTCCGGTTCTGCTCACCATATTTAACGAAACTTTCCCCTTTTTTCAAAAGGATGGGCTCCCGCCCCGAAAAGAAATCCTTTAATTG
>CAZANK010000423.1:1320-3646 GCA_964486235.1 uncultured Prolixibacteraceae bacterium
AGACCTTCATGCCCGCTCCCGGTATTTTTCAGGGTGATGGCGCTGATCCCGTAAAAAATCAGCTCCCGCAACAATGCCCCCCCTGTCATCCCCGGGTAATAAACAGTAAAATAAAAGCCATCGGCAATGGGTTCGTCCCCATCCTGATCATAGACGATCTTAAAGCCATTCTCCCGGAACAACCGTTTCATGACCTTCGCCTTTTCCCCGTATTCTTTGACATCCTCCACGAAATTCAATTTTCCCTCATTCGCGGCTTTCAGCATGGCTGCCAGCGCATATTGTCCGGAATGGCTGGTTCCGGATGAAATGGCATATAACACCTTAAAAACATAGGTATGTCCAAAACTACTGCTGTGAAAACGCTCTTTCAGATTTTCATATTCCCGGTTGAACAAGGCGTCTGAAATGACCGTGGTCCCGATCCGCTGACCGGCATAAGAGAATATCTTGGAACTGGAAATAAACAGGACATAGTTGTCCGTGTACCGGGCCACCGTAGGCTGATAAGGAGGGCGCCCGGGCGAATAGAGGTCTTTGCGGAAATCCATGGCAAAATAAGCCAGGTCTTCCATCACAACGACGTCATATTTTGTTGCCAGCTCGCCAATAATCCGGAGTTCCTCCTCCGTGAAGCAAATCCAGCTCGGATTGTTCGGACTGGAATAAACCATGGAATTGATATGCCCCTTGCACAGGATGCCTTCCAGCTTTGAGCGAAGCTTTTGCCCGCGGTAATCAAACACGTCGAAACTCTCGTACCGGCATCCCATCACCTGCATCTGCTGTTTCTGCACCGGAAACCCCGGATCGATAAACAAAACGGTATTTTTCGACCGGCAAAGGTTACTGGCTACCAGCAACGCGGAAAAGGTACCCTGCATGGAGCCCACCGTCGGGATGCAACCCTCCGGCGACACGGAAATGTCCATAAACAACCTGACAAACCGGGCTGCCTCTTCCTTCAACGGCTTAATCCCGTCGATGAGCGGATACACGGAAGCGACCCCGCTTCTAAGCGCCTCGATTTCCGCGTTGACCCCTACAGCCGCAGGCGGTAACCCCGGCACGCCCATTTCCATGCGGATAAACTTTTCGCTGCTCTCCTCCTCAATGAAGTTGACAAGCGCCACAATTTCCCGGATGGAGGCGTCGTTCAGGTCGCCGATCCGAAGGCGTTTCAAACTTTTTTCGACTAAAGCGTGGTTAATCGGTGTATGCTTCATCATCATTTTCTCAAAATCCGAATTCATCCCGGATCTGACTGATCCAGTCTGCGATTCTCTTATCTGTAAGTTCAGGCTCAAAATCTTCGTCAAGCGGCAAACCAACGAACTTTCCGCCGATGATCGCCTCCGATTCCTCGAATTCATATCCGGAAGGATCGACCTGCCCTACAATTCTTGCATCGGGACAAGCTTTCAGAATCTCTTTGGCCAGCATCCCCATGGCATTGACGAAATGCCCGGGATACGTGAGGTGGTCACCCAACCCGAAAATGGCAACGACCCGATTCCGGTAATCGATCTTGCCGATCTCCGGAAAAAACCGGCTCCAGCCCGTGTTGGCGAGTTCCTGATCCCAGGTTTCCTTTCCGACCGTCGAAATTCCAAAAATGAGTTTTTGATAGCGCTCCATATCGGCAGCGCCGGCGCCGGCAACAGGGATCAGATCAAGATGCGCTGCACCGGCAACTGCCCTGATCTTTTCCGCAACACGGTGAACCGCTCCCTTTTCGGGACCAAAAAATAAACCTGTTTTTTCCATTTCCTGAATTTTATTGATTCGTTCCGTCGAGTTCTCCCCGGACATATTCACCTAAAATAGACAAACTGGAAACATTTTTCAAAACATGGTGAATCGCCTTCTCATAATTTTCTTCCGTTTCATATTCCACGTCCACATGGATCGTGTACTCATTTGGCTTGCCAATTATCGGAACAGATTGTATTTTATTGAGGTTGATCTTATGCTCCGCGAAAATGTTCAGCACTTTCGCAAGCGCCCCGTAATAATGCCCGACTTCAAAACAGATGGAAGCCTTGTTGTTTTTCATGTCATGATTGGCATGTTTGGAAAGGATCCAAAAACGGGTATAATTTTTCTTATTGCTTTCAAGACCAGTTTCGATGACTTCCAGCCCATAGATTTCTGCCGTCCTTAAGTTCCCAATCGCCGCTGCGCGTGTTAATTTTTCGTCTTTCAGAATTTTACCCGACGCTGCGGTATCTTGATTCTCAATCACCTTCACATGAGGAAAAAAACTTTCAAGATACTCCGCACACTGACGAATGGCAATCGGGTGGGAATAAATGACCTCAATATC
>CAZANK010000424.1:0-3643 GCA_964486235.1 uncultured Prolixibacteraceae bacterium
AAAAATCCTCCCCACGAAAGGCCGGTCATACCTATATTTTCAACATCTATTTCAGGGTGCTCAGAAATCAGTGTCCGGGTACTTTCTATGATCTTATGTATTTCAAGCCCGATAATACTACTCCCCAACAATTGGAGCTGCCTGTCAAAAAGTCCCCTGCCAGCTTCCGGGATAGCAGGGTCGTTGGCATATGGGCAAAGCATAGCTAATGCAGGTGCCCATACAATATACCCCCTTTTCACAGCCTCATAACCAAACGAATGATAGCTGATACGTGTATCCAAACCACAGATTGCTTCAGGATTACCACCGCCCCCGTGTTGTGCAATGATAAGAGGGGCTTTCCCTTTTATATTTTTTGGGACCATATAGATACCATAGGTATGAACACCTTCAACCACTTCGATCCATACACGGTACAATGTGCAATAATTGTCTTCACCCGCTTTCTCATATTTGGTAATTTTCCCTTTTAACGCTTTTGGAGGAGGATAACCGAGATATTCACCCAGTTTTTGCCGGTATGGATATAATGAACTCCTATACGCTTCGATACTGAAAAAATCAGGCTGGAACTTGTTTAATGATTCATCCATTTTTTCCTTCAGCATTTGATCTAAATACGCCTTGAGTTCCAAATGCTGTTCTACCCGTATCGGATATGATTCAGAAAATTTTTCCCGGTATTGTTCAACCATTTCCTGGGCACTGGAAATAAAAGTTATTGCTAAAAGGATTATTACCGGAAGCCTCCTGTTTAATTGTGTTAAAACATTAGATATCATAGTAAATTCTTTTATCTATAAATATTTTGATTGGGGCTGTCCAAAAAGTGACTTGATCCTGGACTTTTTGGACAGCCTCTACTGTTTTCTAATGGTCTTTTGTGCCAAATACATTTTTAATTGCTTCCAGATAAGCTGTACCTGTCCGGCTTTCCGGGAGAAGGTAGCAACCTTCAGTCCATTCATTCCACGCATTTAGAAGCACTCCGTAGGGGTGGTGTGGATCATTTTTACAATGGTTTGCAGCATCCTGAAGTAGCTGTTCAAATCGTTTCGGAGTATTCCCAACCACTACAGGCACATAGGGGTATTCTTTAAGTGAATATGGCCATGGTACATCCTGACGGCACCTGGGGGTTGCGTCCCAGCCCATCGTTACAACCGGGATATTCACTAACGATGATTTAGAGGTCATCTTTTCCCAGTGTTTCACATGGGCATCCATCATATCTTCATACTTCTCTGTAAAATCAGGGTCAACTTTACCTGATTTTATATTATATCTGCTTGTACTACTAAATCCTGCTTTTTTTAATAGTTCTGCACCTTCCGGGGTTGATACCATGCCACTCCAGTGCATTGGCGGAAGACAAGCCTCTTTTAATTTTTCGTTCATCTCATCAAACAAAGCTTTTGTCTTTTCCTGTCCCCCTATTTCTTTCACAAAGTTTTCTGCCCGATATATGCTAAAAAATAATCCGCCATCTACTTTCCAGTAATTAGGTTCTTAAAAGTAATTTTCAATACAATAGTCGATAACCCTTGTCAGGTCGTTGGACGAATGGCGTATAGGAAACCATACCGTCCGTGGTGCCCCATGTTCAGGGTAAAACTGGTCGCGGCGGTCGTGGTTGGCCCACATCAGGGCAAACTTCATCCGGTTCCTGTTTTTTGCTTTTAAAAATCCCTGTTCAAGTGCTTCCTCCATGGTCCTTACACCGCTGTACCAATACCAGTCATACATGAAAACATCAATTCCATGATCGGCAGCCAGATCAATTTCTTTGGCAACCCACTTTGGATCAGACTCATCAAAATCGCCCCAGGTACATACCTTAGGTTGCTCATGCCCGGGGAACTTTGGTTTTGCGGCAGCCATCTCAACCCATTCTGTCCATCCCTCTCCTTTCCATGAACTGCCATGGTCGTAATTATGCCAGTGGGGGTAATATACTGCAACTACATCAGGACGTTGAGTTGTTGTTCCCTGGGCATAAGAATTCTTCATGATACCGGGACTTGTCATTAACCATGCACATACGATTATAGTCTGCATTAAATTTCTCAAATGTGAATTCTTCCTGACGAAGGACTTTTTTCGTTGGTTTTTCATTTTTTGTTGGTTTAAATATTTTTCATTATAAAATGAATCCATATAATGTCTATTAAAGATTATTTTTCGGTTAACTCATCGTACCAATTCTTCATTACATAAAAAGCTTCTTTCCGTTGTCCGTCAGATGAAATTAATCCTGCCCTGCTAAAACCATCTTCACTTTCGGACATAAGCCGCAAAGGGGAACGATGCTCATATAAACTCCAAGGGCATGTTCCCGATAAGTTGGGTATCCGTTTGATCATTTCTATTGTTTTTTGATAATACCATGCCTGGTGCTCTTCTGTATATTTTTCTGTTTTATCCCCGTGGTTGCCATAAGGGGCTGAAGCTCCGAATTCGGTCATAAGTACCGGTTTTTGAAAATTAAGCTCCCAGTCCATTTTATCGCATATTTCAGGTGTGCCCCTGAACCATCCCCAATATTGGTTAAAACCGACAATATCCAATACATCAATTAGTTTATCTTCAACAGACCAGATGCCAGGTTTAATTTCTAACCAATGACTTAATGCTGCACTTATTAAAGAATGTCCATCTAATTCCCTTGCCTTTTTGGCCAACCTGGTTATGAACTTTAACCTTGCATCATCATCATAAGGAGTTTCATTGGCCAATGACCAAATAATAATATTTGCCCTGTTTTTATCCCGGCTAATTGTTTCCTCTAACTGGTTTTCTGCATTCTTATATGTTTCAGGGTTGCTCCATTCAATTCTCCAGTAAACCGGTATTTCTTCCCAAACCATAATTCCCATTTGCTCTGCAACCCTAACCATTGCTTCGCTATGGGGATAATGGGCCAAACGAACGAAATTACATCCTAACTCTTTAGCCCAACCCAGTAATAAAGCAGCATCTTCTTTTGAGTAAGCACTTCGTCCATAAACATGGGCATGTATATTGACCCCACGCAGAAATACTTTCTCCCCGTTTAGTAAAATATCTTCCCCCTGAGTTTCGATACTTCTAAAGCCAATGTTCTCGGAAATTCTATCTGTTGTTGAAACAATATTCACAGTATATAATTTAGGGTTTGCCGGGGACCAATAATCAGGTTTTGCTTTTATCCCAAAAATTGCTTTGCCACTTTCATCTGTATTGATTGTAGTCCTGATTTTTAATTCCGGTATTTCTATATCTACCTGTGCATTTTTATTGTCACCGTCAAGCTGTACCCATCCGTTAATCAAATTTTTATCCTTATTACTTAATTGCACGGAATAATCACGAATAAATGTTGCCGGGGTTTCTATCAAAGTAACCGGACGGGTTATCCCCCCATAATTCCACCAGTCGAATACTGATTCAGGAATCCCATCAGGATGACGTTCGTTGTTGACCTTAACAACCAACGAATTCTCGCCATCACGGATTTTTCCCGAAATTTCAAAATTAAAAGGAGTATATCCTCCAACATGTTTACCTATCTCTACTCCATTGAGATATACTGTTGATTCATAATTGACCGCTTCGAAATAAAGGAATAACCTGTTTCCCTTTTCCAGATGATAGTCGAATT
>CAZANK010000425.1:0-3628 GCA_964486235.1 uncultured Prolixibacteraceae bacterium
ATTTCTCCGAACAGCTTGTCTTTAATGAAGTGCAGAAAGACCCGTCCAGGCAGCGTTCGACCGTAATTGCCGACAAAACCAGCGGCGTAGGTATTCTCGAGGAGCTGCAGGTTTCCGGGTATACCAGCGCGCTCGATATTGAAGTAAACTTTTACACGAATTCCATCAACCTGTTCACCCAAAACTTTATCAGTCCCATTGCCGACAACGGGTGGTTTTATTACAGGTATTTTCTGGCCGACAGCGCGGTTGTTGACGGGCACAAGCAGTATCGTGTCCACTTTCAGCCCCGGCGGAGCGGGGAGAATACGTTCAAGGGATACCTGATCATGGAAGACCGTTCCCATTCTATCGTAGAAATTGACGCAGCCCTTTCATCCGCCAACAACATCAACTTCCTGAAAAGCCTCCGGTTAAAAAGCACCTACAGCTTCATCAACGATTCCCTGCCGTTTTATAAAAGGAATCAGATTGACGCGGTGTTCGGGGTGAATCCGTTTGAAGGTACGTCCAGGAAAGAGAAAAAACGGCTTTCCGTCTTTTTCAGTCAGGCTTCCGCGATCGACCAGGTAACCATTAACCAGTCTGCCGGGATTAAGCTAAGCACACCCAGGGCAGGTTACGAAACCATCTATTTACCCGGCTCCCGAGACAGGGATGCGCCATTCTGGGAGCAAAACAGGCTGGAAGCGCTCAGCCAAAAACAAAAGGAGGTGGGGCACATCATTGACTCGATTTCCCAAGTCAGGGTGATTGACCTGACCAACAAACTGGCAAGGATGACGATGACCGGGTACTACGATGTCGGGAAATTTGAGGTTGGTCCGTTCTACAGCTTCTTCAACACCAACAAAGTCGAGGGTACCCATTACTTTTTCGGAGGCCGCACCAGCAGCGAGATCAGTAAGAAAATGATGATCTGGGGGGGACTTGGATACGGAACCCGAAATGAAAAGATCAATGGCATGGCCGGGATCGGTTACAAATTTGAATCGCCTTTCAGAAAAGTTCTCGAAGTCTCCTACGACGATAAGATGATCCGTCATGGCGAGAATGAAAAGATCCTGTACCTGTACGAAAATATGATCACGGCCACCGAAAACAACCTGGTATCGCAACTGCTGAAACATGATGAGCTGGATGAAATATTCCGGGAACAAAAGTTCAGGGCCGGCTATGAACATGAATGGTATCCCGGCTTGATGCATACAGTCACAACAGGTTATACCAGGCATCATTCTCCCGAATTTTACCCTTTCCTGCGAAACGGCGAACCGGTGGGATCAGTCTCGGCCCTGGAAGTAAGTCTCGATACCAGGTTTTCGAAGCAGGAAAAATATGTCGACGATGGCTTTCTCCGGATTTACATGGAGACCCTTTACCCGATCATCCACCTGACGGTGGCCGGAGGAAAAGTTTTTTACGCGGGGCGGTCCGACTGGTACGGGCGATTGGCTGCCACCGTGGAACAGGAAAAATTTTTCGGACAAAGCCGGTTTAATTATGCCATCGAATCGGGAACCTACTTTGGAAAGCTCCCTTACACCATGCTCGACATCCCCCGCGGAAATGAAACCCTAGGTTATTACACGTACGATTTCAACCTGCTGAACTATCTCGAGTTTGTTCACGACAGCTATCTTCACCTGTACCTGGAACACCACCTGAACGGCTTCTTCTTCCGCCGTTTGCCGCTGCTGAAGAAAACAACCCTCCGCGAAGTTGCCTCAGCCAAACTGATGATGGGTTCCGTGAGCGACAAACATCAGAAAATAGTCACCTTCCCTTCCGTGGTATCGCCGATGAAGAATCCGTATATCGAGCTTGGCGCCGGCATCGAGAATATTTTCAAGATGTTCAGGGTTGAAGCAGTATGGCGGGTGAATCCCAAATCCGTTATCGGCGCCCCGGCATTCGGCATCCGCGCCAAATTTGAACTCGCCCTCTGACCGGCCTTCTCCTCCGTGCCGGAAGCAATAAGACCTGGAATTAGCCGTCAACGCCACACCCCGGCGATTTTCGTTCCGCAAAAACCGCATTTTCCTCCGGTAATGTGGTTTTGAAGAGTGAGGTATCCCCGCCGCTCAATCACCGTCTTCTTACACCCGGGGCAAAGCGTATTTTCAAAACCGGCTCCCGGAACATTCCCGACATACACATAATTCAGCCCTTCACCAACAGCGGCATCCCGGGCGCTTTTCAGGATATTGACCGGTGTGGGGGGCAACTGCGTCAACTTGTACGTGGGATGAAACCTGCTGAAGTGCAGCGGTGTATCCTCAAAACCATTTTCTGCCAGCCACGCGCACATCCGTTTGATCATGTCCAGGTCGTCGGTCCAGGAAGGTACCACCAAATTGGTGATTTCGAGCCACACGCCTTCATCCTTCATGGTTTTGAGCGTATCCAGGACGGGCTGCAGCTTCCCGGCATTCAGTTTCAGGTAGATCTCGTCGCTGAACGACTTCAGGTCCACATTGGCCGCGTCAATCACTTTGCAAAGCTTCAGCAGCGGTTCCCGGTTAATATAGCCGGCTGTGATCATCACATTTTTGATCCCTTCCTGACGGGCCAGCACGGACGTGTCGCAGGTATACTCATAAAAGGTGATGGGTTCGGAATACGTGTAGGCAATCGATTCACAGCGTTCGCGTATGCACGCCCCAACCACCTGGCCGGGAGGCAGATCCACGTTCTGTGTTTCCCTCGGACTGCGTTGCGAGATGGTCCAGTTCTGACAATTCAGACAGGCCAGGTTGCATCCCGCTGTGGCGATCGAAAAAGCCCTCGTTCCCGGAAGAAAATGCAGCAGCGGCTTCTTTTCGATGGGATCAACATGCACCGCGCAGGGATTTCCGTACACGATGGTGTATAACTTACCGTTCCGGTTCTCACGGTTCCGGCAGTCGCCGGTTTCCCCCTCCGCGATCGTACATTCGTTTGGACAGATCAAACAACGGACTCCCCTCGGAGTCGGCTGGTAAAACAGGGCTTCCTTTGTCCACTTCGCATCATTCCCGGAGTGCATGGCGTCCGAACCTCCGGCATACGCGATCCCTCCTGCCCCCAATAACGTTGCCTTTAAAAATTGCCGTTTATTCATATTTTCAGATTTTCAGATTCTCGGATTTTCAGATGCTCAAAAAAAGGATTGCAAAGATACTTTGCGAACCATGCCGCGCTGATCACTGCCGGATACGAAGTGCCAGCAACCCGCTAAAAATGTTCAGGCCTGCCACGAAAACACAGGTATAAACCAACCCCAGCACCGGCAACAGGACAATCGGGGCCAGGAAAGAACCCAACGCCGCGCCGGTCAGGTCCGTACTGTAATTAACGCCGGATATTTCACGGTAACTTAACGGCCTGAGCGTGGAAGCCACATGAAATTCATGTCCGGCAACAAACGCCAGGATAAAGATCAGCAAAAAAAACAGAAAACGCGAAAGAAAATCCCGTTCCACGATCCGCCCGGTCAATAAAATGAAGGAGGGAAGCACGAGTGCAAAAAGAGCCAGCAGGAACTGAAGCGCCGCGTAATAACTTCTCGAATAACGTTCCCGGCGTTTTCCTCCCCGGGAACTTCCCAGGGCTAACCCTCCCATGAAAACGCTGAAAAAGAAAGCCG
>CAZANK010000426.1:0-3622 GCA_964486235.1 uncultured Prolixibacteraceae bacterium
AACCTGGCAAGGCAAACGAATACCACACGCGACACCCTTCTTAAGTATCTGTATTATCTTGAGAAGGCAGAAGTTGTTAACTGGCTTTCCAGGGATACTTTTGGCATTAATTACCTAAACAAACCAGATAAACTGTACCTAAATAATACGAACCTGATGTATGCCTTAAACAGCGAAAACCCTGACAAGGGAACTTTACGGGAAACGTTCGTATTAAACCAGCTATTGGTTAAGCACAAAGTGTCATATCCGGAGAAAGGTGATTTTTTGGTTGATGAAAAGTATCTTATAGAAGTTGGCGGACCTTCAAAAAAGTCGAAACAAATAGCAGGACTTGAGAATGCATTCCTTGCTATTGATGATATTGAATTTGCCGAGGGGAAAAGAATTCCCTTATGGTTGTTTGGTTTTTTATATTAGGAACATGAAGGAAGCATTATCGAACCTTTACTTAATGGATGAAAACACAAAATGCCGTTTCTTACTTTCGGGAAAAGCAATCTGTTTCTCAATGAGAGACAGACTGCTTCGTCGTATCTCCTGTGATGCGTTTATTTTTAGGCTTTTGGGTGTTGACGCTCATGTTTCAATCCGTCTTTGACAGGGACCCGCCATACATCCGCGCCAGCGCTTCGAGTCCCTTCTTCGGTTGCCGGTCGACCGTCACCACGCCGTAAGGTCCGTAAACCGCATAACTGATAAGGTATTTCCGGTGAAAATAATCTGCCCACGACCAGAGAATACCCCCGGATATTCCTTCACTTTCCCGGATGGCCTTCCAAACTTTCTCGATGTAGGCAGCCTGAAACTCTTCCGTATAATAGACATCACCATGCATATTCTTCACAGACTGACACCCAAACTCTGACATAAAGATCGGCTTGCTGTAATACTGACGGTAAAGAGCCAGTTCTTCTGCAGTCGGTTTGTATGCAAACGAATCGATGTCTGCTATATACTTACATATTCCCCCTCCCGAAGAGATTCCGTTATACTTGTTGAAGCACACAATATCCGTTTCATCAAAAGCAGGATGCCGTCTCGGGTCTCTTGCCGAGGTGAAAGTGATCAGACGGGTTGAATCGAGCGATTTTGCCAACCTGATCAGCTCGCGGATCACGGTTATTCCCGGTTCTTTACTTGTCTCGCATTCATTTGCCATACTCCAGATGATGATGGATGGATGGTTTTTATCCCTGGCAACCATCTTACGTAAAGCAGGCTTGGCAAAGTCTAGGATATCAAGGCTCTCCTGCACTTCGCCCCAATTATCAAATCCCCACCAGTTCAGTGGGACCTCCTCCATCATCATGAATCCATATTCGTCATACAGGGAAATCAAGGCGGGCGACTGGGGGTAATGTACCCTGATCGTGTTTATTCCGACCTGTTTCATCAATTCCAGCTCTGCCCGGAGCGTTTCTTCCGGCACGGTTGGTCCCATTCTGCCATATTCGTCATAACGGTTCACTCCCTTGATCGTGATGGGTTTGCCGTTTAAGAGAATGGACGTGCCTTCTGTGCTTATCGTCCGGATGCCGATACGGTCACTCACCTCATCGATGACCGACCCACCTTTCCTGAGTCGTGCCGTGGCCGTATACAAAACCGGCGTTTCGGGTGACCAAAGCTCCGGACGATCGATCCCGACATCAACGCGGACGGTTGTACTGTCGCCTGCCCCGCATTGCACCCGGGCATTTTTTCTGATCACCTCATTGCCCCGTGCCAATTCAATCTCCAGCTCCTTTTCGGATGCAGCTCCGGTTTCATTGATAACAGAGGCCACGCAGCTCAACCGGGCCTTCCCGTTAACCAGATCAGTCGTCACGGTAAAATCGTCGATGTACATCTGTGACGTGCCTATCAGCTTCACCGGCTCAAGGATACCCCCGTACTGGATCCATTCGATCTGCTTCCCTCCGGGCAGCCATTCAATCCTCGGCTTATTGTCCACTCTTACCACAAGGCTGTTTTTTTGGGCGGGTTTGAGAAATTTCGTCACCTCAAAACTGAAAGGCAGATAACCCCCGATATTCTCCCCAACACAGGTGCCGTTGATCCATACCTTGCTGTAAAACATCACCCGCCCGAATTCGATCGCAGTCCGGTTCCCCGGATCAAAATCCTCCGGATCGATAGTGGTGGCATACCAGCCGGTGCCCTCGTATCCCCACAGCGCCGTTTCATAACAATCCCAGGCCTGCGGCACCGTCACTTCCCCCCAACAGCCCCTGTCGAAACCATCTTTAAACCAACCATCTTCTTCCCCGATATTCCTGATATCGATCTGGAATCTCCAGTTGTCGGACAGCACAACCGTCTTTCTGACGGATGGGTCTTTTTCGGCTTCAGCCTTTGAAGCATACTGGTTCGCATTCTGACAACCACCTAAAAAAATGACTGCGACAATGAAACAACAAATTGCATGCATACGTTTTCGTTTTTTGGTTTTTTTGCTGATCAGGCGGATACTGATCGATACAGATCAGCGTAGGTGCAGGCATTCAGCCCTTTCTCGCGGACATCGCGGAATGTCAGTTCAAGCATCTTCATTTCCGGGTCAAAGGCATGCAATGACCAGGGATGCCAGATCAATGAAACGAATGCCTTTTCTTCCCTGCATGCTTTATCCAGAAAAATGCGGTTGATGCGATATTCTTCGTCAGGCGTTTTTATGAATCCGGGGGGGATTGCTTCCGGCATTTCCGGAGGCCATAGAGTAATCCGCTTTGGCCCCATTTTGTTGTTGTTCTTCAACAAATTCTCGTGCCAGCCATGTGCAGGCAACTCCCACAAATCAGGATACCCGTCCGGTTCATAAGTGAATGGCTCAACCAGAAAGGCCGGCATGGAATAATCGGGTCCCCAAAGCAGGCTGCTGACATACTTGACTCCGGCGTCACGAAGCAGGCGAAGTACTTCCGGGGCGCCTTTCAAGGCATTATCATACCCACAGGCAGGACGAAGTCCAATGCAAGGCCGTTCGAAGACCTTTTCAACAATCGCTTTTCCCTTGACGATTTCATCCCGTATAATTTCCAACGATGCGGCAGGGAAACAGAAAGGATTGTCGCGAAATTTTTGGTGGGAATACGTATGCGTGGCAATCTCAAAAAGAGGACCATCCAACAGCTTCCTGTATTCGGACGCATTTTCTTCCAACTGCTTTCCCACAATAAAAAACGTTGCAGGCATTTGAAACCGCTTATGAACCTCAACGATCTTGCGGCACGCTCCCAAACATCCGGCGCTTTCAGTATCATAGGCGGCAATGTAACGCGTTTGGGTTTTGCCTTCATTCTGACAAAATGCGGGATAAGGCCATACTGCCGCACCGGCGCCACTCAAGGCAGCGGCTTTGACAAATGTTCTTCTGGTGAAACCTTCCATATCTATTCCTTTGTTGAGTTTATTACGAAAGTTGTTTCGTCATGGCGAAGAAGCGAAGCGGATGAAGTAATCTATTGTGAATGAAAAGATTGCTTCACTTCGTTCGCGATGACGTTCTGCTATTTGGACTTTTCGGAGTTCTCTCTTTATTATTTTACGAATTAAATTACGTCATTAATTGTTCCCATACCCTGGATTTTGCACCAGTTCTTCATTGCGGTCAATCGCT
>CAZANK010000427.1:0-3617 GCA_964486235.1 uncultured Prolixibacteraceae bacterium
ATACTTGTCGGGTTTGACAAACGAAAATTCGGCGACGCCATCCTGATCGATAATCACCTCTTTCAGCACTTCCTCTTTCTCGGAATTCTTCAGCAGTTGAACGATGCAACTGCCCGGTACCGCTTTCAGATTCATCCGGATCTTGCCATAGAAGTCCTCCTTCTGGACGGTGAACTTTTGACTGACCTGTTTGGACGGGTCGCCTGCATAATTCTTCGCCGCCGCCGAATCGATCTCAAGCCGGTAGGATCCCTCAAACGCCCAGGGATGGTGAATTTCATAGCGTCGTCTTTTCACACTGTCCTGCCTGAAGTCAAACTCAACCTGTTCTTCGAGCGTATCGACCTTTTGATAGAGAACTATTTTCGAAGCGTCAAACACCTCAAGCGGCTCGGGCGATTCGATCACAACCGGGTTATACGGGTCAAAACCATCCTGCGCAGCGACACGGAATGAAAAACTCCGGATCACAGGAACCTCCTCTTTATTCTTTTTTTTCTTTCCTCTTTGAACAGGCTCTGCATAAATCAGTTCCAGTGTGTCGGATTTCAACGCCGGTTTCCCGATGCTATCCAGTGTTTCATAGCTTACCCCGAGCGCCAGCGTGTCGATCCGGCTGATCAGCGTATCGGTAATCCAGAGCGAAATGGAATCGCGCGTCGCATTGTACTCCGCGTAAGACCAGTCGGACGAAGGGCGCTGCGGGGAAATCAGATCGACCTTAAAGGAGTCGGTCACACTGTTCAAAAAAAAGATTTTAACCAGATTCCGCTGATCCCGGGAGTAATTGTCCAAAAACTGCTCCAGTGTTCTTTCCTCAAATAGCAAAAGGTAATGCGGAGCCAATGCGGGTTTCTTCACTCTCCCGGCAGGCTGTCGTAAAGCCGTGTCCGGCACCGACGCGATGGCCACAACCGGCGACCGCAGCGTGTCGGCATCTGTTTTTCCGGCTGTTAATACTTCTTCGGCAACAGCCTTGCCGGTTTCGGTCTTCAACGAATCGGCAAGTCCCAAAAAAAGAAGGCTGTCCGACAAAACCGCACCCGAAATTCCCGGAGCCACAGGAACAACCAATGTGTCAAAAAAGGCTATCCGCTCGCCGGTCTGGTTATACATTAAGTTATCATCAGCATCCTCCAGGGCAAACATCCGGTATTTGCCGGCAGCAATGTTAGACAGCGCATAAAAACCCTCTTCATTGGTTTTCGCGATGTATTTGGGTATCTTCCCCCGAAATGCGGACAGGCTGTCTTCAGCGTCATACAAAAGGATCGTCGCCTCCTCGACCGGTTCCATGTTGAACGCGTCAAGCAAATAACCCCCGATCATCAGGGTGTCAAACTCGGGCCCCGTGCTAAACGCGAAACGAAAGTTCTCCAGCGCGTTTTTTTCATTATTATCGGCAATGGCATCGCGGAAATCCAGCACATACGTGACATTTTTCCGTAAACTGTCACCCAGTTCCACGGTCAGCGTTTTTGACTTGGTCCGGACAACCGGCTTCTTCTCCAATGGCGGTGAAACCAGCAGTTTTGTACCGACCTCGTCTGAGATGATGTATTCATTGAATGTCAGGCTCACCGAGTTCCCTTCATAATTCGTGACATTCAACTCGGGGACTGTCTTAAGCACAACAGGGGGGATGCTGTCTTTGTCCCCTCCGGTCGGCATACCGGGATTTGCGCACGAAGTCGTAAACACGATGTAACCGAGGTAAAAAAGAACCGATATGGCGAGTAGCTTCTTCATTCAATCGATCAAATAAGTATCGGACAAAGATAACATATAGACACAAGTATCAAGACACAAGAAAAACCCGATTATTCCACCGTGACCGACTTGGCCAGGTTCCTTGGCTGATCGACATCACAGCCGCGCAACACGGCAATGTAATAGGCAAAAAGCTGCAGGGGGACAACCGTCAGCAACGCCGCCACTGCCGGATGGCATTCGGGGATCACAAACAGGTCGTCGGCCATGTTCCGCAATCCGTTGTCATCTTCGGTGACGACCGCAATGATATTGCCTTTACGGGCTTTGACTTCCTGAATATTGCTGACCACTTTCTCATAATAGCTGTCCTTGGCCGACACGACCACCACGGGGAGGTTGTCATCAACCAGTGCAATAGGGCCGTGTTTCATCTCTCCGGCCGCATATCCCTCGGCATGGACATACGAAATTTCCTTCAGTTTCAGGGCGCCCTCCAGCGCAACCGGATACAAATATCCCCTGCCCAGGTAGAGTGCATCCGCGGCATCCTTGTATTTTTCGGCAACGGCCTTAATCTGCGGATGGCCCATTAAAATGGTTTGAACTTTATCCGGGATAGACAGCATTTCACGAATGAGCAGTCCGTAAAGATCCTGGTCGATCCGGCCCCGTTCCTTTGCCAGTTTAAAGGCAAAGAGCGTTAAGACCGTCACCTGGGCGGTAAACGCTTTTGTCGATGCCACGCCGATTTCTGTTCCGGCATGGGTATAAACCCCGGCATCGGTTTCCCTGGCAATGCTGGATCCCACCACATTACAAACCCCCAGGATGATTGCCCCATGTGTTTTAGCCATCTTCAGTGCGGCCAGCGTGTCGGCGGTTTCGCCGCTTTGGCTCACGGCAATCACCACATCCCCGGGATTAATAATCGGTTTACGGTACCGGAATTCGGACGCCAATTCCACTTCGACCGGCACGCGGGCATATTCTTCGATGAGGTATTCGCCAACCAACGCCGCGTGCCATGACGTTCCGCACCCGATAATGATAATCCGGTCAGCCTGCACAATTTTTGGAAACAGATCAAGCAGCCCGCCCAGCACAATATCATGTTGATCGGGTTTGATCCTCCCCCGGTAAGTATCCTGGATCGTCTTGGGTTGTTCAAAGATTTCCTTCAGCATGTAATGCTCGAAGTCGCCTTTTTCAAGGTCGCCAATACTCAAATCAACTTTGGTCACCTTGAAATTGGCAGGATCATTGTCCACCGTCTTCAGCGTCAGACTGTTCTTTTCGATAATGACCACGTTGCCGTCGTTCAGGTAAATCACGCTGTCGGTATATTCCACAATCGGACTTGCGTCGGAAGCCAGAAAATACTCGCCCTGACCGATTCCGATCACAAGCGGACTTCCCATCCGGGCGGCAATCATCCGGTGTTTCTCATGCCGGCAAAGAACGGCAATTCCATAGGCTCCCACGACTTTTGACAACGCCAGCCGGACCGCGAGTTCGGCATTGTCAACTTCTTCCAGGCTATAAAAGTACTCGATCAGGTTAACCAGCACTTCCGTGTCTGTCTCTGAACGAAAGACAAACCCTTTACTGATCAGGTCCTTCTTCAGCGCTTCATAGTTCTCAATGATCCCGTTATGAACAAGGACAAAGTTGCCGTTCATGGAGGCGTGGGGGTGGGCATTCAAATCGTTGGGCTCGCCATGCGTGGCCCATCGGGTATGGCCAATCCCAACATGGCCCTGAATATCCTTGTCGGCCACGAAAGCTTCCAACTCACTCACCTTCCCTTTTTTCCGGTAAGTTTTCAGGGATGAATCATAAATCGCGATGCCGGCGGAATCGTATCCCCGGTATTCCAGTCGTTGCAATCCCTTCATGAGAATGGG
>CAZANK010000428.1:0-3601 GCA_964486235.1 uncultured Prolixibacteraceae bacterium
GTGTCAAACTGCTTCATGTATTCCAAAAAAATCGTTGCGGTCCGGTCCAGGTTATCGATCGAACCACCGCCGTCGAGCACTTCGCACATTTCATATACCACCCATCCCCGGTAACCGATTTCTTTTAAAGCGCCAAACCAGATTTTATAGTCGATGATCCCCTGTCCAACAGGAACGGCCCTCATCACCGGTTGGCAGGCTTTATAATTGGTCAGGTCGTTTACGTAGGAATAACGCGGATGAACCTGGTAGTCAGCGACAATGGTATTCACTAAATAAGGTTTCATTTTCAGTACCGATTCACGCTGTTCCTCCGGCGTGAGACCCTCCAGAACCGGCGACCAGGCATCCCACCCGGCCATCACATTGGGCATATTTATTTCTTTTAACAGCCAATACATCGCATCATGATGCAGGGCAATGTCGTGATGATTTTGCACGACCAGGGTAACACCTTGTTTTGCTGCCAGTTTACCCGCCATTTTCAAGCCTTCCAAAACTTCTGCATACTGTTTATCGTAAGGAATTCCCGGTCTTTCGTAACCGGTAAAAACACGCACCATATTTGTCCCAAGATCCCTGGCAAGCTCTGCAATTTCTCCTATCCAGGCAGCCTGGATTTCGACATTGGGGATGCCCGGCTTATCGATCCCGGCAGTGAAATCGGTATAACCGGCCAGCGCAACAAGGGTCAGTCCCAATGAGTCAATTTTGGCTCTCAACCGGGCCCGGGCCGCCTTATCATAGTCATGCGGAGACACATGCGGCCGCTTGGCCACCAGCATCACACCTTCATAACCCAGTTCTTTGGCTTTTACCAGGAATTCGTCGACCGTCAGGCGGGCCTGGCCCCTCCAGAAGCCTGCATAACTCACCGAGTGCAGACACGTCTTTACTTTAAAATCGGCAGGATTCCCGGAGGGAAGTTCCTGGGCAGCTAAACGAAAAACAAAAAGAACAGCGACGACAACTGTCAATGAAAAACGTTTCATTTTTAAATAGTTAAAGGTTTACGAACAAATTAATTGTATCTAAACCAGCAACAGGAAGGGATCCTTACAATCCGCCGGTCACGGAACAGGCTACCGGTAAAATAATCCTGCTGCTATGATTTTTATCATGATAAATACGGATAGCGGCCTTTTGAAAATCAGAATCCTTTGCATGATAAATATCCGTGAATTTCTGGGGATTCCGATCGGCAAGCGGGAACCAGGTGCTTTGGATCTGGATCATGATCCGGTGCCCTTTTTTGAAGACATGGGCCACATCCGGCATGGTATATTTGACTTCGGCAACTTTTCCCGGGGTAAAAGGCTCGGGGTTCTCGAAGTTTTTCCGGTAGCGGCCTCTGAAAATATCGCCGCGCACCAGCATTTGGTAACCGCCCATGAGATAGTCATCCTGATCGCTGTATTTAAAATCATCGGGAAAAACATCGATCAGCTTGACCACAAAGTCCGCATCGGTGGTGGAAATACTGACTTTCAGATCGGCGGTCACCGGCCCGGCCAGCATGACATCTTCTTCCAGCAAACCCGTTTGAAAGACCAATACATCCGGCCTGCGGGCAGCAAAACGTTGATCGTCGGTCATATATTCGATGGTTCTCTTGCCCTTTATCCCGTCGATGTATGGAACCGGCTTGGAAGGATCACTGAGGTAGGCTGAAAACTGTTTCTTTGACCTATCCGGTTTCTCCCAGCTCAACCCGCTTTCCGGAAGAAGATACAAGGACTTTTCCGTTACCCCTGAAGGAGGCCACTGTTCAAATTGTTTCCATTCATTGCTCCCGGTAAAAAAGACGGTCGCTTCCCTGAGCGTTTCAATTGATCCCTTCCCTTTTAAATAATAGTTGAAAAATGGTTTTTCCAGGTTTTCCGCGTACCATTGCGTGGTGTTGCTCCCAAACCGGACATGCCCCAGGTGTGACCCGTCTTTCGAGTACCACTGCCCATGATACCAGGGGCCTACAACCAGTTTATTGTCAGTGCCGGGCGATTGATTTTCGATGGCCTGATACGTCTTCCACGCCCCGAAGCAATCCTCCGCGTCAAACAGTCCGCCGACGACCAATATAGCAGGTTTTATCCCGTAACAGGCATTCCGCACGTCCCTTTCTTTCCACCATTCATCATAATTGGGGTGAAGGAGCATCTCATTCCAGAACTGGATACTGTCGCCGGTCAGCTTTGTCAAATTGGGTATAGCCCCGGCTGAGAGGAAAAAATCATAATTATCTTTGACCGGATAGGTGATGTCGCTTTTAAATTCTTCTTTGGTTGGCTGGGGTCTGTTAGTTCCAAACCCCCAAACGCCGTAAAAACTAAAGGCATCAAGAACAAAAAATGCGCCGTTATGGTGCCAGTCGTCCCCAATAAACCAGTCTGTTACAGGAGCCTGAGGACTGACGGCCAGTAAAGCCGGATGCCCTGACAAAGCTGCCTGCGTGGAATAAAAACCCGGGTAAGAAGTACCAAAAACCCCCGCCTTGCCGTTGTTCCCCCGGATGTTTTTAATCAGCCAGTCGATCGTGTCGTACGTATCGCTGGCCTCATCAATATCTTTATCCGATTTTTTGTTCGGGTTAAAAGGCCTGACATCCACAAATTCACCTTCACTCATGTGTTTGCCCCTGACATCCTGCACCACCATGATATAATTCTCCCTCAGATAATCCTTATAATGGTTCGACCAGTATTTTTTAAAATTCTTTTCCCCGTATGGCCGACAGGAATAAGGGGTTCGTGTGATCAGGATGGGATGTTTCTCCGTGTTGTCGGTCGGGATGTAAACCGCAGTAAACAACCTGACCCCATCGCGCATCGGAATAAAATGCTCCTGCTTCACGTAATGATTGACAATCCAGGTTGAATCGGGATTTTCGGCTTTGACAAAAAAAGACGAAACCGTAAACAGAAAGAAAAGAAGAATTCGCTTCATACCAAACAATTAATATTTATTCACCTGATAAACTGCAATTATAAAACACCGCTTCAATTTTGACAATAAATCTGTTAAAGAAAACACACTGTCAATCCTCTTCATTGTGTTTACCCTTTAAACCATAGACAATATTAGGCCCTTTCCATATCTGTATCAATGTCAAAAAACGCAAATATTATATCTAAATCAGCAAGTTAACTGCATATAATCTGTGGTACAACCTTACATAAAAAACTGCAAAAGAACGGCCCTGTTGAGTCACTATAAATGGTTTTTCAAAGCGAATGCCCGGTTACAGCGCCATTCATCTGGCATAAAAATTACATTTCAGATTAAACCCCATTCTAAAATTTTACTTCAATCGTATGCGTACCAATGCCTGCAGGAATACATAACTTTGTCAGTTCAACTTTTTCGCCATCGACCATTATATTCGGTTTATCCCCAACCTGTTCGGTAAGCCAGTCTGCAAATTCCAGGCTCCATGTCGTAGGACGGTTCTCAAAATACCGGCAATAATGAGGGTCGTAATCGATTGTCAGATCAAGTTCTTTCCCGTTTTTCCATTTGCCTGAGTTACCGGCATGGATATAACCAATGAATTCATTGATACTCATAAATTTTCCATTCGGATATTTTTGAAATATTTTTATAA
>CAZANK010000429.1:0-3598 GCA_964486235.1 uncultured Prolixibacteraceae bacterium
ACGACAAACTATCCCCAAGTAACTCATTTAGAAGGCTCAGTATTGGAAGTCTGAAATTACAATTTCTGTAAAGATTGATGACCGGGCTGCAGTCAAATACGCTGTTACGTTAATACCTCCCAAAAAATGGCAAATCTATTTTGTACAGCACTCCCATACCGACATTGGCTATACCCGTCCGCAGTCTGAAATTCTGGCCGAGCACATGCGGTATATCGATTACGCCCTCGATTACTGTGATCAGACCGATAATTTACCGGACGATGCCAGGTTCCGCTGGACCTGTGAATCATCCTGGGTAACCAGGGAATATCTTCGTTCCAGGCCGCAGTCGCAGATAGGCCGGTTGGTTAAAAGAATTTCAGAAGGCCGGATTGAAGTGACCGGTATGTATGCGAATATGGCTGAAATTGCGGATGAAAATCTGATGGTTGATTTTCTTCAGCCGCTCAGGGAGATCGGGAAACTGGATATTCCGGTCAGGACGGCCATGCAGAATGACGTGAACGGGATTGCCTGGTGTATGCCCGATTATTTTAAGAATACAGGAGTAAAATACCTGATCATGGGCATTAATGAAACCCGCTCCATCAGGCCGTTTGACAAGCCCACAGCTTTCTGGTGGGAGGCCCCTTCGGGAGAGCGGATGCTTGCGTTCAGGGGTGATCATTATATGACGGGTAACTTTTTTGGTTTGGAAAGCAAAGCGCTTCAGCCTGAAAATATGCTGTGGCATATAGCCGACCTGGATCACAGGGGTTACCCGTTCGACCGGATCGGGATCCAGTTTTCCGGCTATCTTACAGATAATGCACCACCGTCAACTGCAGCCTGCGAACTTGTCAGGCAATGGAATGAGAAATATGAAAGCCCCAAACTGAGATTAGCGGTGGCTGGTGAGTTCATGGAGTACGTTGAAGCGAATTATGCCGGTCAGTTGCCGGTTTACCGCAATGCGTGGCTGGACTGGTGGACCGACGGCTACGGCTCAACTTCACGTGAAACGGCAGAAGTCAGAAAAACACAAAACATGAAACAGATGGATGAGGGATTGTTCGCCATGGTATCCATGATGGGGGCGAACTGAGCCCTGAACTTGAACAAAAAATGGATCATATCAGTGAGAATGCCATTTTCTTTGATGAACATACCTGTGGTGCAGACGAAAGTACCAGCCATCCTTATTCGGAGAATTCAACAAAACAGTGGCTACAGAAAGGAGCCTATGCCTGGGAAGCGCTTAAAAGAGTTACCCTGCTTAATGAGGAAGCGCTGGCCCGGTTCCAGCCGTTCCTTAAGAAGGCAGAGTTTCCTGTCATCTATGTGATCAACTCCATGGGGTGGAAACGTTCCGGACATGTGAAACTCTGTGTTGATTATGAAGTGATGCCGGTTGAAGAAAAGGTTCAGGTTGTTGACCTTTCGACCGGACAGCATGTGCCTGCCCAGTTACTGACCAAACGCAGGGAAGGAGCTTACTGGGTGCTTGAGGTCAATGATGTGCCTGCTTTGGGATACAAAGCACTGAAAATTGTGGCAACTGGCGAACCGGTGGTTGCCGGGCCGGATTCTGAGTCAGAGATCCTGGAAAATAAATTTTATAAAGTAATCATCGATAAAACGACCGGAGCTATTAGCAGTCTTTATGACAAGGAACTGCAACAGGAGCTGATCGATGCGGAAAATCCTTACCATATCGGGCAGTTGGTCCGGGAAACCTCAGAAAAGAGGGATATCGCTCCTTTCATCCGGACAAGCGTTTCAAATGTATCGATCGGGCAGGGTGATAACGGTGAAGTATGGAGAAGCCTGAAAATTTCATCCGACATGGATGGCTTTGAAAAGGGAACATCCGGCGATCCGAAAGGGATTGACTTGGAAATCAGGCTTTATGAACAAGTTAAAAAAGTAGAATTCCTTTACATGGCCCGTAAAGTGATCAATACCAATCCTGAAGCCTTGTATGTGGCTTTCCCGTTTAGTTTGCCTGGTTCCCGTATTGTTTTTGAAACCATTGGAGGCGCTTTGAGTCAGGGGCAGCAGTTGCCTGGCTCAGCGTCCGACTGGAACGTGGCCCAGAACTTCGTTTCCGTACGTGGGGAAAAGGGCCAGATCATTGTGGTGAGCAATGAGGTCCCCTTGTGGCAGTTCAGTGATTTCAACATCGGCAAATTTGAACGCAATCCGAAACCCGGAAAACCCTGGCTGTATTCCTGGGTGATGAACAATTACTGGGTTACCAACTTCAGGGCTTATCAGGAAGGAGCCTTTAGCTGGAGCTATCAGCTTACATCGACAGCCGATACGACAAATACCTGTGCAACCAGGTATGCCTGGGGTGAACGAAATGCTTTTTTGACAAGAACTTTTCCGGCAGGGAAGAACGAATCGGGAAAGCCTTTGCTGGAAACCCTTCACATAGACGGGCCTGCAAATGCGACGCTCATCAATACCCGGCCATCTGTTAATGAAAAAAGAACTGTTCTGCTTCATTTCCGTGAAACAGAAGGGCTACCGGCCGATGTAAAATTGTCGTCAGCCATACCCGGACGGCCGGTCAAACGAATGACGGAAGTCAATGCGCCGGGAACAAGATCCGGACAAACGGTAACCTCTGTCAGTTTAAGGCCTTATGAAGTTAAATTCATTGAGATTGAGTTTTGAAGCAACTAAGGTCACGGACCTATTTATTATTTTTGTTATCACTTCTCTTATAGTTTATTAGAAGACGGAAATACGACAACAATTATTGCTTAGTACTTACTTTACAGATCGCTTATAAGAGCTGTCCCGCCCAGATCGTATGGTCAAAGGTCACCCCGCCGGGATTTACTTCCAAAGTGCGTTTCATCGTTGAGGATATGCCTGCCGGCGGTTACCAGACCTTTTATGTGGATATGACAAAACCGGGTGAAGTGAACGATGCCATTCCGTTTGAGAACAACACGTTTGAAACGGATTTCTTCAGGGTCAGGGTCGATATGAAAACCGGGGCGATCGTGAGCCTTTTCGATAAGCGTTACGATAAGGAATATGTCCGTGAAGGAGGAGAGTTGAATCAGTTAAGGGTTTACCTGGAAGACCGGAAGGGAGGCATGAAATCCTGGACGATCAATAAGATTGTGGGACAGGAAGATGTGACTGATGTGAAAAGTGTGAGGGTCGTGGAGAACGGTCCGGTAAGAGCCTGTGTCGAGACAGTTAAGACCTGGGGCAGATCAAGTTTTACGGAAAGAGCTTATATTTATCGTTCCTACCCGAGAATTGAATATGATATGGAAGTCCACTGGCTTGAGACAGGGACCGATTCGACCGACTCACCGATGCTGAGAGCGCTTTTCCCGCTGAATGTCGAAAGCCCCGAATTTTATTGCCAGGTGCCGTTTGATGTCGTTGAACGCCCGGTAGATGGGAAAATAGGCGGGAAAGAAGCTCCTCCTTACCTGAAATCACAGTCCAATATTTATGGAGTTGATCCGGAAAAAGCAGACGGACAGGAAGTTCCGACCAAAAAATGGGTCGATATCACCGACGGGAAAACCGGCATTGCTCTTTTGAATAACTCGAAATACGGGCATTCCTGGAATAAGGGAGATTT
>CAZANK010000430.1:0-3593 GCA_964486235.1 uncultured Prolixibacteraceae bacterium
GGCTCGCTGATCCTGATCGGCGGAGAACCCGGGATCGGGAAATCGACCCTGGTGCTGCAACTGGCTCTTGATCTGACCGACCGCAAAATCCTTTACGTATCGGGCGAAGAAAGCATTCAGCAAATCAAGATCCGCGCCAACCGTCTGAAACGGGAAAATGAAAACTGCTTTTTCCTGTGTGAAACTTCGCTGGAAAATATCCTTGCTCATGGTGAACACATGGACCCCGGACTGTTGATCATCGACTCCATCCAGACCGTTTCCACCTCCTTCATCGAATCATCGCCAGGCACCGTCAGCCAGATCCGCGAATCCACCAATGGGATTCTCAAGTTCGCCAAAAGCCGGAGGGTTCCGGTGATCCTCATCGGACACATCACGAAAGACGGAAGCCTGGCCGGGCCCAAGGTGCTGGAGCACATGGTTGACACGGTCCTCCAGTTTGAGGGCGAGAACCAATATATGTACCGGATCCTGCGGGCTGTGAAAAATCGCTTTGGTTCCACCTCCGAACTGGGTATTTTTGAAATGGTCAGTTCGGGAATGCGGGAAGTAAGTAATCCATCCGAGCTCCTGATCAGTCTGGATGATAAAGGGTTGAGCGGAACGGCCATCGCGTGTGCCATCGAAGGCAACCGACCCCTGCTTATCGAAATCCAGTCGCTGGTCAGCACAGCCGCCTATGGAACACCGCAACGCTCCTCGACCGGCTTCGACCTGAGACGGCTCAACATGCTGCTGGCCGTGCTTGAAAAACGGGCAGGGTTTAAACTGGCCACAAAAGATGTCTTCCTGAACATCGCCGGCGGCATTAAAGTGGATGATCCGGCGATCGACCTGGCCGTGATCTCGGCCGTCCTTTCTTCAAATTTTGATTTGCCGTTCGATAAAACCATTTGCTTCACAGGCGAGGTCGGGTTGTCCGGCGAAATCAGGAGTGTAAACCGGCTGGAGCAACGGATCCTGGAGGCAGAAAAACTGGGAATGAAAAAGATCTTTATCCCGGAATACGGGAAAGCCCTTAACCTTAAAAAATTCCACATCCCTGTTGAGCCGGTTTCACGGGTCGATGAATTTTTCCGCAGACTGTTCAAAAAATAGATGCAAGCCAGCCTCCCTACTCCCTCCCCACTCCCCACTATCCACTATCCACTATCCACCACTTTTTCCTATCTTTGCTCCATGATGAGAAAACAAAATAAGTGCATCCATATACTGGTTGTTTTTGGTTTCCTGATGATGGTCCTGCCGGCCTGTAAACAAAAGGGGTATCCAAAGCCCGAACATCTGATCGGCGAAAAGAAGATGGAGAACATCCTCTATGACCTTCATCTTAGTCAGGCGTTGCTGGACCGGTTCCGGTACAATGATCCGGACAGCCTTAAGCTGAATACCAATGACCTTTACCGGTCGGTGCTCAACAAATATCATATTGAGGATTCTGTGCTTGCCAAGTCTGTTATCTACTATTCTTCCTATCCAAAAGTCTACGAACGGATTTATGCCAGGGTCATTGAACGGATGAACATGGAACAGGAGGAAATGAACAAACAGGAAGAAGTCAAGGTCAATACGGAATGACACGAAGAATTGCAGCCCACTATATTTTTCCTGTAAGCCGTCCGCCTGTTGCCAAAGGGATCATCGAAACCGGCGAAAAAGGGACCATTGTTCGCCTGATCGTTCCCGAACACGGACTCCGTGAAATGGCCAACATGGAATTTCAAAACGGCATCCTTTGTCCGGCGTTTGTCGACATCTTCCACGAATTCCCTTCACACATGCTGCCTGAACATCTCCCGCGGTTAGCCGAATTTCAGGATATAATGCCTTCACGAGCTACGGGTGACCAGGGCGTGCTGGCGTGGATGAAAGCCATTCAACGGACAAACAGCAACATCAGCCTGGATGACCTGATCCGCTGGTTCACGCTGGAAGCAGCCAGGGCGCTGGGACGTCAGGATGGGCTGGGCACGCTGGACCCGGGCAAACGCCCCGGCATTCTGCTGATTGACCGGATGGACTACCGTCAATTAAAGCTTTCGCCGGAGAGCAGGGTCAAACGACTGATATAATCACTATTTTTGCGGAAACTTTTTAAAATGGCAACGTTCCTCTTCGATGAGATCATTTTCGGCCCTGTGAAAAGCCGCAGACTGGGTGTTTCACTGGGAATCAACCTACTGCCGGTCGACAGCAAGGTATGCTCGTTCAACTGTATTTATTGCGAATGTGGCTGGACCCCCGGGAAACACGAAAAGAAAGCAGGGCTTCCCGCCCGTTCGGCTGTCGCCCAAAAGCTGGAAGAGAAACTGCTGGCGATGCAAAATGCCGGAAAGCTTCCCGATGTCATTACATTTGCCGGAAACGGCGAGCCAACGTTACATCCGGAATTTGCCGGAATTATCGATGACACGGTCCGGTTACGCAACAAGCTGGCTCCCGCATGCCGGATTGCGGTGCTCTCCAACGCCACCATGATCCATCGCGAGCCGGTCTTTCAGGCCCTGCTGCGCGTCGATGACAATATCTTGAAACTTGACTCGGCCATCCCGTCAACCGTCGAACTGCTTAACTGTCCCCTTGGAAGTTTTAATCCGGGCCAGGTGATTGAACAACTGATCCGCTTTGGCAACCATGCGGTCATCCAAACCATGTTTGTCCGCGGGGAATACAACGGCCGGACTGTCGACAATACCACCGGAGAGGAACTGGAGGCCTGGATGGAAACGTTAAAAAAGATCCGGCCCCGTCAGGTCATGATTTACACCATTGCCCGTGATACGCCTGCCAAAGGACTCGTTAAAGTGCCGGTGAAGGAACTCAACAGGATTGCCGGGATGGTACGCGAAGCCGGTTTTGATACCCAGGTATCCGGATGACGGGTCGGGAAGCCGCAGATTATTCGCTTCTAAAAGCTTCTGCGTCCTGTGCCTTATCTTTTGTCTTGTGTCTAAATGCTATAAAATGAGTAAAATAAACTGGAAACCCGGGACGATGATCTACCCGCTGCCCGCCGTGCTGGTCAGTTGCGGGGAGACTCCCGACGAGTATAACCTGGTAACCGTAAGTTGGACGGGTACGATATGCAGCGATCCGCCATTATGCTATATTTCGCTGCGCCCGTCTCGTCATTCCTATGAGATCATCAAGCGGACCGGCGAATATGTGATCAACCTGACCACGGAAAAACTGGCGCGGGCCACTGACTGGTGCGGCGTTAAATCGGGGAAAGATGTGAATAAATGGAAGGAAACAGGACTCACTCCTGCACCCGCAGGGACCGTCAAGGCACCGATCATACTGGAAGCGCCGGTGAGCATTGAATGTAAAGTCAAAGAAACTTTGAACCTTGGCTCCCACCACATGTTTATCTCGGAAGTCGTGAATGTGATCGCGGACGACCAGTATATGGATCCGCTTACGCAGGCCTTCAGCCTGAAAAAAGCCGATCCGCTTTGCTATATTCACGGGCATTATTTTAAAACCGGCGACCCGATCGGAAAATTTGGATGGTCGGTCAAAAAAAGAAAGAAACGATGAAACGAGCCATGAGAGCCATATCTCTCACACAGATGCATGATTATCCTGGC
>CAZANK010000431.1:0-3591 GCA_964486235.1 uncultured Prolixibacteraceae bacterium
AGTAAAACCATTCAGATGGCGAAAGAACAGGGTTATTCCGAGCCTGATCCGCGGGTTGACCTGAGTGGTCTGGATGTCATGCGAAAGCTGCTGATCCTGGTGCGTGAGTCGGGTTATCGGATTGAACACGACGAGGTCGCGATCAAAAAGTTTATCCCTGATGAACTTTTTGAAGGGAGCATCGACGATTTTTGGAAGAACATTTCCAGCCTGGACAACGAATTTGAAGCCCGCCGGAAAGTGCTGGAAGCAGAGAAAAAGTGCTGGAGATTTGTCGCGAAATATGAGGATGGAAACGCGGAAGTCGGATTGCAGGAAGTGACGCAGGGACATCCCTTCTATGACCTGCAGGGCAGCAATAACCTGGTCATGTTCACCACCGAGCGGTATCATGAGTTCCCGATGATCATCAAAGGATACGGGGCGGGAGCCGCGGTGACCGCCGCGGGTGTTTTTGCCGACATCATCCGGGTCTCCAATGTATGATGAAAGAGCAAAGAGCAAAGAGCATGGATACTAATATCTTAATACTTGATACCGGAAAATGAAGTATATTATCGTTTTGGGAGACGGGATGGCGGATGAGCCGCTGGAGGATTACGGGGGCAAAACGCCCCTGCAAATGGCCAGTATTCCCGAAATTGACAGGCTGGCGAAGATGGGCCGGTGCGGACGGTTGATCACGGTTCCCGGGCGGATGCACCCGGGGAGTGAAATAGCCAACATGTCACTGCTTGGATATGATGTGGAAAACGTATTTGAGGGCCGCGGGACCCTCGAGGCGGCGAGCATGGGTGTGAAGCTTGAAAAAGGTGACCTGGCGTTGCGCTGCAACCTGCTTTGCATTGAGGGAAAGCATTTGAAAAATCATTCCGCGGGCCACATTTCCAATGAGGAGTCGCACATCCTGATCGACTTTCTGAATCAAAAGCTGGGGTCGGCCCGGGTGGCGTTTTACAAAGGGGTTTCTTACCGGCATCTGCTGGTGATCAGGGGAGGGAAGAAGCAACTTACATGCACGCCGCCCCACGATGTCCCCGGGAAGCCTTTTAAGGATTACCTGGTGACGGCCAACACTGCCGAGGCCGGGGAGACTGCCGACTTGCTGAATTATTTGATCTTTAGGTCGATGGAGATACTTCCATTCCATCCGGTGAACCAGAAAAGAAGGGCGGCGGGAAAAGATGTGGCAAACAGCATCTGGCCATGGTCGCCAGGGTATAAGCCGGAAATGCCAACCCTGAAGGAGATGTTTGGCGTGGAACGTTCGGCGGTCATCTCTGCCGTTGACCTGATCCAGGGGATTGGCGTTTATGCCGGGATGGACGTCATCAAAGTGGATGGGGCAACCGGGTTGTACGATACGAACTATGAGGGAAAAGCCAGGGCCACGGTCGAGGCCTTAAAGGATCACGACCTGGTCTATCTGCATATTGAAGCGAGCGACGAAGCAGGGCATGAAGGAAATGTGGCGCTGAAGATCAGGACCATCGAGTACCTCGACCAACGGGTGGTCAAGTATCTGGTCCAGGAGACAGCCGGGATGAATGAACCCGTCACCATCGCGGTATTGCCCGATCATCCGACACCCTGCGCGACGACCTTGCACACAAAGGATCCCGTTCCGTTTTTAATCTGTAAGCCGGGGGTAACTCCTGACGCGGTGGAGACGTATGACGAGTTTTCTGTCGAAAAGGGTGCATACGGGATACTGAAAGGCAATGCGTTTATGAAGGCGTTGCTGGCCCCGGGCGACTAGACAGCATCGTGAAACCGGTGTTTTTTGTCGCCCGGATGGTTGCTGCGGCGCTTGCTGAATGGCCGCTTTGGCGCGAATGAGAACAATTTTTTACTTTTATTGATTTTTGGTATGAAGTACTACAGTACGAACCGATCGGTCCCTGAAGTTTCCTTAAGAGAAGCCGTTATAAAGGGAATAGCCGACGACAGGGGTTTGTTTATGCCCGAGCGGATTGAAACGCTTTCGGATGCGTTTTTCTCCGGAATTCAGGACTTATCATTTCAGGATATTTCCTTTGAAGTGGCAAAGAAATTCTTTGGCGAAGATATTCCTGATGGTGACTTGCGAACGTTGGTTGATGACACCCTGAGTTTTGACTGTCCGGTGATGCATGTTCAGGACCAGGTTTACGCGCTGGAGTTGTATCACGGACCAACCATGGCGTTCAAGGACGTGGGAGGGCGCTTCATGGCCCGGCTTTTGGCCTATTTCCTTCAGGGACAGCAGGAGCAGGTCAATGTGCTGGTCGCGACCTCCGGGGATACGGGAAGCGCGGTTGCCAATGGCTTTCTGGGTGTTCCGGGAATCCGGGTTTATGTGCTTTATCCCAAAGGACTGGTCAGCGAGATTCAGGAGAAGCAGTTTACCACGCTGGGGCAAAATATTACCGCGCTGGAAGTGGACGGGACATTTGATGATTGCCAGCGACTGGTGAAAAGCGCTTTCCTGGACGAGGAACTGAGGTCTTCGCTGACTTTGACGTCGGCCAATTCAATTAACGTGGCCCGCTTTCTCCCGCAGGCGTTCTACTATTTCAACGCGTATGCCCGCATGAGGGGAAAAGGGGTGGCGAATGAAATCGTGGTGTCTGTTCCCAGCGGAAACTTTGGAAATCTGACCGCGGGCTTGTTCGCGAAGAAAATGGGATTGCCGGTGAAACGTTTCCTCGCGGCCAACAATGAAAATGATGTGGTTCACCAGTACCTGCAAACAGGTTTGTATGCGCCCAGAACGTCGGTCGCCACGATTGCCAATGCCATGGACGTGGGTGATCCCAGCAACTTCGCGCGGATACTGGATTTATACCATCATGCGCACGAGGCGGTCCGGAAAGACATTCAGGGGTTCCGTTACAGCGATAAGGAAATTAGGAAAGTAGTCAGGGAAGTTTACGAAGACAGCGGATACCTGCTTGATCCGCATGGCGCGACCGGGTACCAGGCGTTGGCGGAGGGACTCAAACCCGGTGAAACCGGCGTTTTTCTTGCCACCGCCCACCCGGCAAAATTTCTGGATACGATGGAGGACATCGTGGGGAAAGGGAATGTGCCCATCCCCGAAAGACTGGCAGGGTTCATGAAAAAAGAAAAGCTTTCTGTACCGCTTGGTAAGGACTTTAATGATCTAAAGGCATTTTTGTTAAGGGGGTCATGAGAAAAAATGGCTGGATTTTTACCCTGACACCTTGCTGCCTTAAGGCCTTGTTACCTTTTTGTCTTGCGAATCTTTGAGGCTTCGAGGTACTTTTGGACGAAACGGATATCAGAATAGCTGTACCCGTCGCCAAGAGCCGCTTTTGCCATGCCGCAGGATGCGGAACCATTCGTGTTAAAATAGTGCATTACGATGGCAGCTTTTGCCGGGTCAATGAGCCGGTCGAGCGCCAATTCACCGGTCCCTACAAAATAAGTGAGATGTCCCTCAATGGTCGATGCAGCCATTTGCCTTTCCCGGGCGATCTCCGCGACAGATTTTCCCGCCTGGAATAAGGCATAACTCAGTTGTCTGGTATTCAGAACGGCATTGGCGGGTTCGTTTTCTGCATTTGCCGGGAGTTCCATTCCTTTTTC
>CAZANK010000432.1:0-3581 GCA_964486235.1 uncultured Prolixibacteraceae bacterium
TTATTTTATATATTTCGCCAACTCCTAAAAGCTGTAACCCATGGTTGTGTAAAAAGCCATATTTGTCTGTCTGGTATCAAGCCTTCCGTACTGTGCAATTACAGGCAGGTCGCTTTCCAATTTTATCGCGTACTGTGTTTCCTTGGGAATTACATATCCATCCAGGTCATCCGGGTTATCCATCCTGAAACATCTCACCCTCTCCCCCTCTACTTTTGCTTTTATACCATATACAGGAGCTCTGTCAGTAAAATAGAGTGTTATGTTAATATCAGCTGTTTGCCTGTTCATATTTCTTTTTGCTGATATTGGCCAGAATACCGTCAAAGGGAGCGGTCAGCCGCGTCGATTCCAGGTTAAACCCCGCTGTTCTTAAGGCCTGCAGGGCATCGGCATAACCTGATCGGATCATGGCCATCTGGTAGATATGCGGGGGAATTTCCGTGGTGTCCATCGTGTTGTAGCCCTGCCCGATCAGGACATTCTGCATTTCCAGACTGGCTTGTTTCACCTTGATCTCAGCGCTGCTTAGTTGCTGCCGGTAAGTAAAAGGAACCAATGAAGCGATCAGTTGCCCCGCGCGGACATGGTCACCATTTTTTGCCGAAACCTCTTCGAGTTGTTCACTCACACGGAATTGAAGCTCGCTTTTGCGAAGCGCGGCCAGCTTGCCGTTGTTGACCAGCTCTTTTTTGAAAAGCCCCTTTTCCAGGATCATCACCTCAACCGGGTTTTGCTGCTGCACATACTGACGCTTTTCGGCTGACTGGGATTCTTCCGACCGGGGACCGGAACAGGAAATCAAACCCGCTGATAAAATTACTACTATAAATCCGGTCAGTTTAATTGATGTCGTTTTCAGGATGATCATTTTTTATCGTTAAATTTATGAACTTTTCTTTTTATCCGGAAATGATTTTATTGTTTACACAATTTCTACCACCACACCTGTTTCCCATTTTCGTAAGCAAAAATGCGTTCTTCTTTTCCTTCGGTGTGATTGCGCAACCAAAGCAAGGCATTTTCAGGAACACCTGAATAAGCCAAATGATTATCCTGCCCTTGTTTTATCCCTAAGGAAATCCATTGCTTATCCCAGTATAACAGTTCATATGTACAATGACGATAGATCCCGTTCGTATCGTTTCGCGGACAAAAACCTATTTGTGTTATTTCATAACGAGTGCCCAAATCAATCCCCATCCACACTGTCTTTTTAAATGGAATCGTTATAGCATATTCAGGATAGTCATCAATAATCACATCTGCCACATTCACTGTAATAAAATTATCGTGTTTTTTGTCAAAAATTATTTCAAACTGCTTTCCTGTTATTTCTGGTACGCCTATCTGTTTTCCGGCCATCCACGATTCAGTATTCTGATCATCTATTCCTTTAAAGCCTATCTCTGCCACATTACCTGCGGCGCTGTCAGCCGAAAAAGAGGGAAATATATACCTCAAATACTGCCACCTTCCCCTTTTTACAGGATAAGATTTAAAACAGGGATCAGGAATAGACGAAATGGTATATAAATCAACAGCATCGCTAAAATCAGGTTTATTTGCTCCCTGAAATCGTCCTCCGATCATATGCTTGGTGAAGTCAATGATTCGCCTGAATAAGGGGTACTTCCGATCTAATTTTATTTCTCGTAACGTCTTGTCATCCGGACAATAAGTTTTCTTTTTTCCATCTTTTGCCAAAAGAAACGGGTCGCCGGCAGGAATATAACTCCTGTTTCTCGAATAGACCGGCAAATAGACGATATCCCGCCCAACTGAACTGAATACACACTTTCCTTTGTGTACAGGAGCACATTGAACGGGAACCCAGTTTTTATTGTCGAAAATGCATAGATACAATTCTTTGGCTCTTATTTTTTTAGGTACTTCGATAGTAACAGCAGACGTCAACGCATATTCATCAGTAACATCAATATAACCTGGCAAATTCAATGCTTGTTGTTTCTTTTCTGAGGGAAATTGTTTCGCAGAGAATGTTTCACGATATATCTTGGGCGGTTTGTTATAGATTTCGTTTTTTCCGGGAGGTAATACTCCTCCCAGAAAATCCACAAACTTGCCGTTTTTTGATAAGACAGAACTAAATTCGTGGCCTGTGCTCCTGTTTCCCCATTGTGGTATCTTTTCCCGGGCAATAGCCAATCCCATAGCACGCATGGCAAAAGAAGCGCTTGCTCCCTGTTGAAGGCAATAACTTACTTTGCAGTTCACTAATTGTGAAGGACTAAGTTCCCGGGGATGTTTCTTGTAAACCGCGCCTCCCCCTTCCATCAGCCACGATGTAATGTCATTGTTAATCAATTTGCAAACTTCAACGGGGTCTGTCGGATCCTTTACCGAATCAACAACCCACTTATACCGTTCCAAAAAATATGGACGCCAGCTTTCTAATGGTTCATCGCCGAACCTGTATGGCAATACATATTCGCAAAACTGCTCAAAAGTTAAGTGGCTGGTCCACGGAAACTCTAACGCTTTAAAAGCATAATCAATATTTTCAATCAAGAGTTGTGACGTCATCGCTTGAATGTCCGGGACCGGAGAAGTAGAAAAGGTTGACGGATCGCCATAAATTTCTGCAAGATCCTTCCATATTTTTAATACCCGCTTTTGCATGATCTGTGAATTAATAGCAGGATCATCATACTTATGTTCGAGGTTCTTCATTGAAGATAAAGTGCTAAAAAATACAGAATCAAAAAGATCAAGCTTCTTACTGGTGGCTGTATAATGACCAGGCATATTCCGAATCAAAAAATATGCAGCCTTGAGCTTTAGACTGTCAGCAGGGTCTTCTCTGTAGTGATCAATCACGGCCTGTAGATCTTCCTTATTTGCTCCTGCCTGTTCCAAAACCGGTACTAACTTTCTGCTATGATCTATATATACACAGGAAGTTATAGGAATAAAGAAAAAAAGGATCAAAAATAGTTTTACGCGGAAATTGTCGTTTTTCATAACATAAACAGGAATTTCTCTTATTTATCATCATCTAATATAATTTTTTGCATTTCAGCTTTTATCTCGTTAATTATTGTTGATTCAGTTTTCACCTTTTTATTCAACAACTCTTTTGCTGTTGCAATAGCTTTTTCTTTCTGACCGGTTTCATTATACAATTTGGTCAACAAATATTTTGGAAAAAAGAGACTAGGATTCATGTACCAGGCATGCAAATAAAACTGCTCTGCTTCCTTTGTTTTCCCTATGGCTTTATAACCATCTCCCCGAACAAGGCAGGCAACCCTATTCGGATATAGTCTTGCTGCCTGATGTGATATTTCTATAGCTTGGTCATGCTTTCCATTCAGGAATAATGCCCTTCCATAATTGGTCAAAAAAACACCATTATTTTTTAATAGTGAATAAGCCTTTCCATAAGTTTCAAGACAAGACTTGCCTGCTCCGTCTTCTTGCAATAAATAGGCGTTTTGCCATAAACTATAGGCATGATAAAGCGAATAAACTGACCGATAAAAAAGGGTCATCCCCACAAACAGAGCAAATACCAACATCATTTTTAATGTCTTTGAAGCATTTCCACACCAATTCTT
>CAZANK010000433.1:0-3567 GCA_964486235.1 uncultured Prolixibacteraceae bacterium
AGAATGTCGAGAATGGATACGAGGACTGGTCTTTTGTCTCTTACATTGGCCGGATCAATTATAACTACAAGGAGAAATATTTTCTGCAGGGCTCGGTTCGCCGTGACGGAACTTCCCGTTTTGTCGAGGACAACCGTTGGGGGGTATTCCCTTCCGCATCAGCAGGATGGCGGATTTCAAAAGAACGTTTTTTTGAACCCTTTACTCCTATCGTGAACAACCTAAAAATAAGGGGAAGTTTCGGGACTTTAGGAAACAGTAATGTGGGCCTGTACCCCACGTTTGCCACCTTAGACAGTTATACCTACCCCATGGGACCGGAAAGCGGGCAGACATTCCGATCGACCTATGCGCTGATGCAGGCTGTCAATACCAACCTGAAATGGGAATCGACCTTTAAAAGGGACATCGGACTTGATGCCGGCTTTTTCAATTCCAGGCTGACGTTGACCGCCGACTATTATAAGTCTAACACCACGAACCTGCTTTATGGGCGGCCTTTGCCGCTGAGCGCAGGGAAAACGTCCGACCCCACGGTAAATGGCGGGGAAATTCAAAATACGGGTTTTGAATTCGACGTGGTTTACCAGGATAAGAAAGGCGATTTTTCTTACAGTATTGATGCAAACCTGGCAACAGCCCGGAATAAGGTTCTCGATTTAAATGGCCGTGATATCCGGGAGTGGGGACTTGAAGTGGGGCAGCCTATTTACCGGGAGTTTGGGTATACATCGAACGGGATCGTGAAGAACCAGGCGATTTTAGATGCCCATCCTTATTTGACCAACCCTGCCAACGATTTTCCGATCGGGCTTGGCGACATTTGGACGGTTGACGTGAACGGACGGGATGAAAATGGAGATCTGACCGGGAAGCCTGATGGAAAAATCACTGCCGATGACCGCGGTTTTATTGGCAAAAAGTATCCGGATTTCACGTATGGGATTTCAGCGAACCTGGCCTACAAAAGGTGGTCGCTTCAGATTGTCACTTATGGTGTTCATGGGATTGATCTGAATACGATGGTCGACATCAACGGCTACTTTCAATACACAAGTAACGATGTTGTCAGGGTGCTCGACCGGTGGGAAGCGACAAAAAACCCGGATGGAAACATGCCTAAGGTGACAAAGGATGATAAGGCAAGTAATGCGTCGGCAACGTCAAGCTTCTGGTTGTCTGATGCCTCATACTGGAAAATCAGCAATGTGAACCTGCAGTATGCTGTTCCGCAATCGATTTGTCAGAGGTTGAACATGAAGTCCCTGGATATCTATGGAAGCGTCCAGAACCTTCATACGTTTACCAGCTATCCCGGAGGTGAGGTCGATGTGACAGATGAGGGAATGTGGGCACAGCCGGTGACGAAAATTCCGCAACCCAGAACCTGGATACTGGGCGTTAAAGTTTCATTCTGATGAATTCGTCGTATGACTATAAAATTATAAACTATGAAAAATAAATTACCCTTATTTATGATATTTCTCCTTGTTGCCATTTTGTTTACAGGATGCAATGAGGATGATTTGTTGTCCAAGTACCCTAAAGATGCTCCAAATGCCGAAAATTTCTTTATCAATGCATCTTCTGCCAGGCAGGCGGCAAATTCCCCTTTTGCCATCATGAGTCAAATCCCCTGGGATTTTAAGCGGTATTGGGTAACCAGACTTGATATTTTTTCTGACGACAGTTATACAAGAAATGTCAACGACCGGATTCCAAACCTTCGCTGGACCACTGATCCTACCTGGTATGGTTATTATACCTGGTACTATTGTTTTTATAAAGGGATTAACAATGCCAATTTTGCCATTGACGGTATCCCAACATCGAGCGATCCTACCTTTACCGAAGAGGAGCAGGCTCACTATATTGCCGTGGCTAAACTCGCTAAAGGTTTTTGCTACCTGAACCTGGCCACTTTATGGGGAGATGTGCCGTATTATGCGACGTTCATTGAGAATCCTGATTCTGCGTTCATCCCCAGAACTCCCAAAAGTGAGGTGATGGCGAAAACCATTGAGGAATTACAGTATGCGGCAGAAAATTTGCCGCACTCATGGAGTGGCGACGATGAAGGATTTCCTACCAGGGCTGCCGGGGCCGGGATGCTGGCGAAAGCTTATCTCTATAACAAGGATTACGCTAATGCGGCAACCGCCTGTAAAAATGCGCTTGATATTGCTGATGCCGAAGGATATAAACTCATGGATGACTATGTTTACATGATGTCTTATGATTCCCAGTCAAATGGGGATAATAAAGAATTTATTTACCGGTTTGATTTTCTGGAGAATGGCGCCCCCAATAATGCTTCCAATGAGATGATGGTCGAACGGATGGTGAGAGATGCCCCTACTCCGGTAAAGAACATTTATGGGGGAGGGTGGGGGTATGCCCTGCCGAGCCGTAACCTGGTCGATGCCTTTGAGCCTGGAGATCCCCGCAGGGTCTATTCCATGTGGATTCCCGGTGATTTTTACGGCATCTATAATCAGGCTGACGATTTTTCTATTGGTGACTCAACCTTTCATAAAGGTGATAAAATCTATTATAAAACGGGATGGTCGTACTCCAATACCAATACCCGGAAAATCTGGCAGCGGGATATGGTTGATGGCACCTTGCTTTGGAACGACGAGCAGCAGGGCGGGTACGATATTCCCTTGTTGAGATACGCCGATCTGGTGTTATTTTATGCCGAAGCGCTTATTGAAAGCGGGCAGGTGCCGGAAGGTATGGCACAACTAAACAGGGTCAGGGCCAGGGCCTCCGTGAACATGCCTCCTTTAACTGCCACCGACCAGAATGATGCCAGGAAAAAGTTGCGGCATGAGCGCCGGATCGAACTGAACATGGAAGGACAACGGCTGTTTGACTTAATACGGTGGAGCGCGGATGACGGTGTTTCCGGCTCTTACCTTGAACAGGTTTTCGGCACAGGATTAAATGGGAATCCAATTCTGATGAGATATGGCGATGATGTGACGCTTAAAGAACAAAACCTGGAGTTTCCCAAACATCTTTTGTTCCCAATACCCCAGCAGGAGCTGGACAGGAACAAGCTGATCGGGCAAAACCCAAATTGGTAGTAACTCTCCAGACGCTGACCAAAAAGTGAAGCTGTACCTTGTTGGTATAGCTTCACTTTCAGGGAGTAAGGTTTTTTTTGTCGCAGTTCTTTCTAAATTTGTTGTGGAAGGAAAACCTTTTGGTTGATAAACCTCATCCTTCCGGATAAAATTGTTCCGGAAAAATTATTTTGTAATGTTTTAGACATCAACTCTTTTTAGGAACTGCATGACAAATTTTAAAAGGCATTTTTCATCAAAGATCCTTCCCGTGCTGTTTTTTACAGCTTATTTTATCTATTGGGCTGTAATCAACAGGTACCTGTTCGCTTTTCAGGAACAGATCCAATTATTCCGGTTTGACCGGGATTATTTTTCCGGGTTTTTGACAAAACCAGGAGGCCTTACGGAATACCTCGGCGCCTTTTTTACGCAGTTTTATGTCTACCCGAAAACCGGCGCCCTTATTGTGACAACTGCCGGAGTGACTGTTTAT
>CAZANK010000434.1:0-3559 GCA_964486235.1 uncultured Prolixibacteraceae bacterium
AAGTACGCAGTCATCGACGAAGCCATCTTTTAACATTGTTTTATGGATGCACACGGGCTGGTTACCCAGGTTCTTCACCACGTAACGGCCCATGTTGGCAGGAACGACCACTACATCAAGGTAATTTTGGGTGTAACTCAGCTCCGGATTATCCAGCGACCGAACCTCAACCTTTTCACCGTCAACCAGCGTCAGCACATGGAATCGTCCGTTGGTATTGCCCTCGATTTCTTTCTCAAACTCAAGGCGGCGCAGACTGAAATACAGCAGATCGTGTTCGCCTACAATGTATTCGGCCCAGCCGTCTCCACTTTCAACCAGACGGGGCTCCTGAACCAGGTTATCTTTCACCCATGAAGTAGTGCGTTCAGTCCGCAAAACCTTTTCTCCGTGATACGTATGGATCGGCCGCGGTATGCCGTCAAGGTCGGCACGCAGGTAGTCATACATTTTATAGGTGTACGAGCCGACCGAAAGGCTGCCGATTTCCAGGATCACCTGATTGCGGCCTGACGAATGGATCGTCCCGGCCGGCAGCATCACCTGGATTCCCGGTGCTGACTTGACATGACTGACGTATTTCTGATAATCGACCGGCGTGAATTCCTTTTCCGACTTTTTGGCCTCCGCGATAAACGCTTTGGGATCGATCCCTTCATTAAAACCCACATAGGTTCTTGCCCCGTGTCCGGTTGCCACGATGTAATAGCTTTCATCCTGACGGCCAAACTCCCCGTAATTTTCAACGTTGTAGTTGTGTCCCGAATGCACCTGGATCGACATATTCCCGCTGCTGTGGTAGGAATCGTCATAATTAAAACGGATGGGGAAATAGCCGCCGAACTTTTTGACACAGTCGGCACCCATCAGCGCCATCCCTTCCTTCTGAACAAAAGTAAAAAACGGTAACTCGATCAACTCCTTCCCTGCCTCGGCCACGATACTGACCTCAAGCGGGATGAGGTCGAACACCCAGGCGGCATTGACCATGCTGTCGGGAAGATTCCTGAGTTTTTTGATATAATGCCCTCCCCATACACCTTCAAGATAAACCGGTTTGCAGCGCATGGGGCATTTTACCAGGGCCGCCGTCAGCGCGTCGAACGATTCCCGGGGAATCAACTGCAGGTGATCGGGCTTGTTGCCGGCCACATAATAGTCGATCGCGTTGTTTTTGATCAGCTCCCATCGCAGATGACCCGCCAGTTCAAAATCGACATAATAACATCTCCGCAGAAGCGCTTTGATGGGTTTTGCCACACAATCGCCCAGGTTCGCAAACATCCCTTTCCGTGCCCGCAGGATCACTTCCTTGGGAGTCACATCAAAATAGCAAACCAGGTCGTAGAGGGGACGAAGCTTTTTAAGCGTACAACCGAAGCCGGAAACAATGAATACTTTTTGTCCGCCTGATTTTTTGAACTCGCGTACGCTGGCTTCAAACTGAGCCAGCTTCTCAGTATCGAACACATCTTCGTAACTGCCTTTAAACAATTTCCCGTAAAGCAAAACCGGGTCTTTCTCCCTGTCCTCCTCCAGGTTTTCAGCAAAAAGCTGATCCAGTTCGCCGGCTGTCTTCAGCACATTCTTAAAATCGAAAGTTCTTATTTCGACCGATTTCAGCTTCAGGTTCTGCGACAGCAGGTGAATGACCTGGTCAAACCGGGCGCCGGTATATCCGTCCAATGCCATAACAGCACTGCCTTTTTCGAGCTTTTTTGAAATGGCATTCGCCAGATGGGCCGCAGCTTCTTTTGTACCGGAAACGATCGAGTTGATTACTTCCGCTGAAAGCTTGGGGCGGTTGACCGCTGTCGGATCATCGTAGGGGTGTGGGTTAAACATGAAACTCATTGCAATTTTCTCCTTTCATTTAAATTCTTATTCTCTGTCCTTATGCTATTTCGTCATATTCAAATCCCATCATTTCGGCAAAAACTGAAAGCTCTTTCAGGTAGTTGCCGTCGACAAGGGCAAAATGCTGGGTGGTGCCGATTTTCAGGATCCGTTCAAACAGCTCTTTCACCGGGATGAGTGGCCGGAAGATACTGTGTGAATAAGTGGCGAACAGGTGTTTCCCTTCCAGTGAATCGACCAGTGTGGCCACCAGCTTATATTTTCCGTTTGCCTCAACCAACTGGGCCATGGTTTTGCGCCCTGCCGGGATGCGGTACCAGGCAAAGGGGGCGCCGGCATATTTGTACCGGGTTTTGGCAAAACGGACGTCCCTTGAAATGATGACGTTCTTCTGAAAATCAGGATCGGTGTGATCGTTCGGACCAGCGTGTCCGGCAGCAAACGTGCCTTTTTCAGCTTCAATATGAAACGGCTCGATAAAGTTGACCCGTTTCCCGCTGATCAGTTTCAGCACATAGGTGATGATCCCCGCGCCCATGTCAGCTTCGGGAACCAGAACCGACTTCATCCGCTCATAAGCTTCCGGGTAAAAACTCGGGCGGTGGCCGATCAGTTCGAACATGGCCACATCAATGTCATTGAAGACCATGATGTCGACGCCCAGGTGTTCGGTTAGGCGGGCCAGTCCCAGCGAACCGCGAACTGCAGCGCGGAATTTTTCGTCGTCCACATCTTTCATCACCGGGTGTTTCGCTTCCAGTTCCGCTTTATAGGCGTTCACTTCAGCATCGGGTACCTGATTGATTTCGTCGTTCAGGGCGGTGTAGGTGATAAAACGCAGTTCGGGCCCGATGCGGGTAAACAAATTATATGGATCGATGTAGGTAGACCACATCGCTTCGTTGTAGTTGGCCAGCAAGCCCAACGTGGAATTCCGGAGAATGCTGCGGACCCAGGCTACTTTGGCGAACAAAAGAATCTCATCGTGGATTTCAGCCTTACTGCCCATCACCACTTTCAGGTCTTTGCGGTTGATACGCGAAACAGAACCGGAGCCTTCAAGCGAACCGACCAGGGTTCCGGCGCACAGATAGTCAATGAAATCATCCTCGTCGAGCGTATCTTCGAAAGAAACCTTGTCTTTGGCTATGTTTACAAAGAGAATTGGGATTTCGGGCATGTCGCGCAAAAACCGGATCCAGGCAAAGTCTTCAGACCAGGAAAGAAAATTGGCTACAATAAAATCGACTTTCTCATTGAGAAAAAGCATCATTGCCTTTTCCATATCTTCCCTGCTGTAGACGATTCCAGGTTGAACCAGTTCGAGTGAACCCTCAAGAGAATCAACAATTTCGTCCACCTCTTTCAGTTTCCGTTGGTGATAGGTGCCACGGGATAGCCCTTCGCCCAGGTTTTTAAACCGTGGGGATGCGATCAGGAGTAATCCGGCCCTGGCTTTTTCAAATTTTCTGTTATTCATTTGTATAGCATTTGTTTAAAAAACATTGATTGCACGATTCCCGTATCAACAATCTCACTTTTACTTAGATCTCAACGGACGGAATGACTCCTTCATCCGGCACACTGGCAAACGGAACGGCATACAGCCTGATCCAACGGTTCACAAGCAGGCAAGCCTTCCAATTTTTATAATCAGTGAACCCGGGCATAATCTCTTTTGTAATGGTATTTTGACGTAAAA
>CAZANK010000435.1:0-654 GCA_964486235.1 uncultured Prolixibacteraceae bacterium
ACTCCAATACGGTGCGGTTAAATAAGCCTCTTTAGAACCGCACGGCACTTTTACCGGAATGTCTTTGTTTACCCCGTAAAATGTTTCACTGCCGATTGTGGGCGGCGTTGCAGAATTACTGATGATGTGCATGAAGTTGCTGCAGTCATAGAAGGCAAAATTGCCGATAGAAGTAACTGAACCCGGTATCGTAATCGAAGTTAAATTGCTGCATTTGTTAAAAGCGCTCACGCCTATAGCAGTGACTGAATTGGGAAGGGTTACCGCGGTCAAGCCGCTGCATCCATAAAATGCAGCATTACCGATGGAAGTAACTGAATGGGGAATACTTACCGTGGTCAAGCTGCTGCATTCCGAAAAAGCATTTCCCGAAATGGTTGTAACCCCGTCGTTTATCATAACACTTTTAATCGCATAAGAGAACCATGGGGCACCGGAACTGAATGCTTCCACCATGGCGCCGGTACCGCTGATGGTGAGCATCCCATCGTTTTTCAGGACAGCTTGTACATCTTCCGGATTCGGAGAGCCGATTAACCAGCTTTTTATAGCTGTTTGGTCGATGAATGTCACGTAAACCGTATGGTCGGACGTGACATTCTCAAAGGTATAGCTTTTCGATGAAGCAGCCGTGGAATTGTGAACCCCGTCAAC
>CAZANK010000435.1:664-3559 GCA_964486235.1 uncultured Prolixibacteraceae bacterium
GCCATTCGCTGTAAAGGTGAACGTTTTGCTTTCGCCGGCAATTACCGTTTGTACCCCGCTTGGAGAGATGCTCCCGCCGGGTCCCGCTGTGGCGGTGATCGTGTGTTTATTCGTATAATAAGCAGCCACAACGTGTTTGGTATTCCTGAAAACCTTCGCGTTGTTGGCCGCATCCGTGCCTGTCGGTTCCCCCATGTAAGTAATATCCGGATTTGAATAATATGGAATTCTCTCGCCTTTATAGGACATGACAGAACCGTATGTATTCCCGTCGTTTCCTGTCCAATACCAACCAAAAGCGTATGGGAAGAGCGACGATGTCCCTGCATCTTCCTTGTTGTGGCTCATTCCCATATTATGTCCCAACTCATGCACGGCAACATATGTCCAACTTGTTTGTTGCACGCGGACAACATGGAAGCCATATTTAGGACTTCCGTTTACATTGTTTAATACCCAGGCTATCCCGCCATAATCGTCGGCCCTGGTCATCAGTACAACCAGATCGGCCCCATACTGTGTTCTTAACGGATGAACATGATCTATGTACCCGTCGTTGGTTCCTGTTAAATTGCGCAGGTCTGTTTCCATGTCGTTGGGATGCTCGGTATAGTTAACCTTTCCTGAATAAACAAGATTAATTTTGTCTTCATTGCCTTGATTGTCAAATACAGCACTTGTGTGCGCCATGGCGCCTTCAATCGTATTGCTTATTCCGCCTTCATTTGATGCCGCCCATTCCGCTGCGGCAGGCGTGTAAACAACCATCAAATCAATTTCCGCAGGGTCGGTCGGAGCTAAATCTGTCGAAGTGCCGGATGACCGAAGCCTTACATTTTCACGATTTGTTTGCTCACCATCTTGAACGGGTATCGCCGTTTCTTCCGGTATTTGCACCTCGTCGTTTTCATACTTTAGTTCGTTTTCCGGCTTTATGTCAAGCAGGTAGCTTACATTGGAATAAACACTGGCGCTGCTTATAAATGTCCGGTTAAGTTCGGGGACCTTCAGCATAAACAACGATTTTCCTTCCCTGGATGTCGTAATCAGACCAAGAGCCATCGGATAGTCCGGCAGCGTCAACTTCAGCGTGTAATTACCATTTATCTTTGTAACGATCTTGCTGACCGTTGCCGTGTACTGTGCGTTTTCAAAGAGCTGTAATTTAACAATATCGTTCACTTTTACATTTCCTTCCACGTGTTGCAATGCGGGGTTGATGGCAAAAAAACGAGCAGTTTTAGCTTTCTCAAGGAATTCCCGGGGAACCGGAACGTTTTCGCCGGATTTTGTTACCGCATGGCCGTCCGCGTTGAGATTGTAAACCTCTGGTATGGCTGGTTCATCCCGCTTTTGATCAGAAACATCATAACTGTCTTCTTTACAGCCATTGTACAGTAGTATTGCAGATAACACGGTCAAATTTAAGAACAAACGTTTATTGCTCATACAGTATATTCTTTCATATCGTTATTAATTGAATTTCGAAATTCACCTTGAAGATGGTCTTGTTTTTATTGCCTTTGCTGTTAAAAAGATGAGCAAATATAAGAAGTTATCACATGTGATCGATTATCATGCGTATCATATTGTATCGAAAACAAAATACAGGTGTCATGTTTTGGAAGGACGGCAAAAGTCTTTTTGTGATGGCTCGTTTCATTTTCATTTCTTATCTTTAACATCTTTACCGGTCAATGAATGGAAAATAAAACCGTTTCATATGAAGGCTTTGGTGCTTGAATCCTATCATTGTTTTGAATATAAGGAGGTTGAAACGCCGGTGCCTGCCGGCGATGAAGTATTGACCCGGGTGAAGGCGGCAGGTATCTGCGGAATAATTAGCCGGTCAGGTTTCCGCTGCTCCCGGATCCCGGAGTGGCTATGGACGGGAGGGTTTTTAATGGCTAACAGCTAATCGATGAATGAAATTCTTCTTTTAGGCGGCATTGCATTCGCGATCGCCCTTTTAATGTTCCTGGTGCTGAAACTGAAAATCCATGCTTTTATCGCCTTGCTCGTTGTCAGTATCCTGGTGGGATTGATGGCCGGAATGGATTTTGGGACGATCACCGGCAGCATGAAAACCGGCATGGGCGATACGCTGGGATTTGTGGCTACCGTGGTCGGACTGGGAGCCATCTTCGGGCAAATGCTGGAATCGTCGGGAGGGGCGGAATCGATCGCCAGGTTTCTCATCGGGCGTTTTGGCGAAAAGCGCGCTTCCTGGGCCATGATGCTTACCGGACTGATCGTTTCCATACCGGTATTCCTGGATGTGGGACTGATAATCCTGATCCCGCTTGTGTATCAACTCACCCGGCAGGTAAAAAGATCCATGTTGTTTTATGGTATTCCCCTGTTGGCGGGCCTTGCGGTGGGGCATTCATTTATTCCTCCTACGCCCGGGCCGGTGGCTGTCGCGGAAATCCTGGATGTTCAGTTGGGGTGGGTGATCCTGGCCGGTCTGGCAGCGGGAATTCCTGCGGCAATCATCGCCGGGCCCTTGTTTGGAAGATACATCAGCCGCAAGATCAGGATTGATCCGCCTGATTATTTTTCACAGGCCGGCTCTTCCGATGTGCAGAAACCATTGCCTTCTTTCCGGATAATCATCCTGATAATCCTGCTTCCGCTTGTATTAATTGTTGCGGGGTCGTTTACGGAGATTCTGCGCAAGGAAGGGATTATCACAAACCAGACTGTCTGTCAAACGATTGGTTTGCTGGGGCATCCCTTTACGGCGCTGATCATCTCAACCCTACTGGCTTTATATGTCCTGGGGGTGAAACGGGGGCTTGGAAAGGATCAACTGATGCAATTATCGAACAAGGCGCTTGCGCCGGCCGGACTGATCATCCTCGTTACCGGGGCGGGCGGAGTTTTAAAACAGAT
>CAZANK010000436.1:0-3540 GCA_964486235.1 uncultured Prolixibacteraceae bacterium
TTCTTTGTGATCGTGTATAAGAAATTCTTAATGTTGGAATTTTCATCGAGCCTGGACCGCACTTCCCACAATTTCAGAAACGCTTCCTGGACCATCTCCTCGGCATCTTCAGCCCGCAGAAGATACTGGGAACCCAGCGCATACAGGATCCCGAAAAACTCATGATAAACCGCTTCGAAAGCCGCTTTGTCCCCTTCCCGCAATAACCTGATATCGACATGAAAGCCTGAATTCATTGGATTGATCGTTAATGCCTCTAAGTTAGTATATTCTGATCAAAATGAATCCGTTCTCAGGCAAATCTTTCATCGTATTCCGGTTAAAACCCCGGCATCCCACGCCCTGCAAGGCATGGGGTCACCCGGCTCAAAAGCAGCCTCTTTTCACCGGTGTCGTGAAGCGTGGATGGTACGAACACCCCAAAAGATCAAACCTGCGAGAAGTCCATCATCACCGCCGACTTCCGGAATCCTTTGGTCGATATGGCCAGGTAAATGATCCCTGCCAGCATCCAGCTTCCACCGATGAGGAATGTTTTCAGGGGCAGGTTTAACCAGATGATCAGGCAGATCACAAACCCGATAGCCGGGGGAACAAGGTTTGACAAAAAGCTTCTCACGGTCTTGTTTTTGTCTTTGAAGAAGTATTCACGCATGGAAGCCACATTGACGCCCATGAACGCAAAGAACGCACCGAAGTTGATCAGTCTCGCGCACTCTTCGTAATTGAGCAGCGCGGCACCTAAAAGGGCCAGTATCCCAATTATCAAAACGTTATAGGTCGGCACGGCCGTTTTTTCACCCAGGTGCCCAAAAACTTTTTTGGGAATGACGTTGTCCCTTCCCATCCCGTACAGCAGGCGGGCCGCGCCGATTTGGCCGGTCATGCCCGAGCCGATACTTCCAACCAGAAGAATAATGGAAAGTGAAGCGTCGAGCAGCGAACCTCCAACCCTGTTGGCAACACTCATGATCGCCGTGTCGAGGGCATTATTTCTTGCCGCCTCGTCGGTCACTCCGCTGGTAAACGACATCCAGTCGGGCCAGGAAAGCTGGGCCAGGTATACCTGCGCCCCGCTCCACACCCCGGTGATCAGGCAAGTCAGCACCGCCGCGATCATCACGTTTCGCCTTGGGTTTTTCACTTCCTCCGAGAGCGTGGTCAGCCCGTCAAACCCGATATAGGTCAGCGCGGCCAAGGCCGTCGCGGAGCCGATCGCGCTCAGGGAGAAGGAAGTGGGGTCATAAAAAGGACGGGTCGAAAGAAGTCCGCCAAAACCTTCCTTCAAAAAAACATAGCGAATTGCCGCGGCCATGAAATAAAAGACCACCACACTCATGACGATCATCAGCAACCAGTTGGTCCGTGAAGCCACCTTAATCCCCCTCAGGTTAATCGTTGTGAAAAGTCCCGCGAAAAAGAGGATCCAAAAATAATAAGGGACAACCGGTAACAGATGATTCGCGGCAATGCTGGTGAAGATGACGCACAGGATCGGAATAAACATGTAATCCATGAACATGGACCATCCGGCAACAAATCCCAGGTACGGGTTGATACCCTTTCCCACGTAAGTATAGGCCGAACCCGCGGCAGGATAACGGTTAGCCATCCTGCCGTAGCTGATGGCGGTAAAGATCATCGCCAGCATCGCCACCAGGATGGTGGTCGCCGCATGTCCTTTCGAAATGTTGTTGGCATGTCCGAACAACGGCAACGCGGCGACGGGCTGGATCAGGATAATTCCGTAGATCACCAGGTCGCTGAGCGACAAAACGCGTTTTAGTTTTACTTCCGGATGGTTGGCGGTTTCCCTCATCGTTCTCTTTTTATTTCAGTTCAACCCATCCGCGTTGCTCTGCCGATTGTGAAACGGCTTCCAAAACTTCCTGGCATTTCACACCATCTTCAAAGCTTGGGCTGAAAGCGGTATCATCAACGATGGAACGGATGAACTCGGCCACTTCGATCACAAACGAATCGGCATACCCGATCCCGTGGCCCTGGGGCCACCAGCCACCGTTGTACGGGTGAACATCGTGCGTGACGTTGATTTTCCGGAACCCCGCTTCCTTTGGCGACTGGGTATTGTCAAAAAACAGCAGGTAGTTCTGGTCTTCAAAATTCCAAAAAATGGAACCTTTTTCACCGTTAACCTCGATCGTGTTGTAATTCTTTCGCCCGGTAGCGAGCCGTGTGGATTCAAAACACCCGACAGCCCCGCCTTCAAAATTGACCAGGAACTGGGCCACATCATCGACCGTGACTGTTCCCTTCGGACCCGAAGGATTGTTGCCATCGACGGGACGCTCCCTGATCAGTGTCTGCAGGTTTCCGGTTACCTCCTTGAATTTCAGTCCGGTGACAAAACGCGTGGCATCAACGGAATGGGCGCTTAAGTCGCCTAAAGGCCCTGAACCGGCGATCTTTTTGTCGAAACGCCACACCATCGCAAAGTTGGGGTCGGTGATCCAGTCCTGCGCGTAACGCACAAACACATGGTAAATCCGTCCGATCCGCCCTTCCTGAATCAACTGACGGGCCAACCCCAGGGAGGGGGTAAACCGGTACGTATAGCCGCAGCAGTGCTTTACCCCTGCTTTGCTGACCGCCTCAAGCATTTCTTTGGCTTCGGCCAGGTTGTTTGCCAGCGGCTTTTCGCATAAAACATGTTTACCGTGTTTGGCAGCCTCGATGGCAATTTCGTGGTGCAGACTGTTGGGGGCCGCGATACTGACCAGGTCGATGTCATCGCGCGACACGACTTTTCGCCAGTCGGTCTCGATTTCCTCCCATCCGTATTTTGCCGCAAATTCCTGAAGGTTTTCCATACGGTCTTTCGCACATAAACACTTCATCGTCACTTTCGCAGGAATATTGGCCCACATTGCCGCATTCCGGTAAGCATTGGAATGCGCGATTCCCATGAACTGGTGCCCGATCAAGGCCACCCTGATTTCTTTCTTTGACATTGCTCTTGATTTAGTCATTCATATTTCCGGAAAAATACGCACTTTTTTGCGGTTCCTTTTACAATCTGTCAAATTTCCTTTTTTTTGGATCGGAGAATCTTTCAATAAAACCAGGAAACATGCATTCCCCGGTTTTAAGCATACCTCCATGAACCGTTCCGATTTCACCGCAAATCAGACGACGGTATTCCGGGCGCTCCCGACGGTTTATGCCGGAGCCCTGTTCCGGTATGCAATATTAAGCTTCTGATGATCCCCGGTCAATGCCAGAAAACGCAAAAGGGATGTCTAAACAGGCAAATTCTTCATCCATCCGCAACACTTTTCGCACAGGCGTTTTCACGGACGGCTTTTCAAAAGATTTTGGGACGATAAAAAAAGCGCTGGATTTAAATCCAGCGCTTGAATCGTGAGCGAGAGACGGGATTCGAACCCGCGACCCCAACCTTGGCAAGGTTGTGCTCTACCAACTGAGCTACTCTCGCAAGATCTGCCGGGAAAATCGCTCTTCCCGGTCAGGGTTTGTTTAACGACCCCAAATATAGAAATATTTCTTCCATTCTCTCAA
>CAZANK010000437.1:0-3536 GCA_964486235.1 uncultured Prolixibacteraceae bacterium
GTTTGCTTCCGGTTAAAAATTCATGTAAAAATCAATGTTTTCCCGGATGATGATGTCCAGCGGAACAGATTGGATTTTAGGGGGCAGCGTGTGGTTCATAAACAGGTCGAACATGGTTTTGACGCATTTTATCCCTTGCTGTACGGGACTTTGGGAAATTAGACAGTCAATTCTTCCGTTATTCAGATACTCGATATTTTCCTGGACCAGGTCAAAGCCGATCACGCGAATGTCCAGGTCATGGTACTGGTGATAACGCGCAATCAGGTGTGCACGCGAGTTTGTCACGAAAACGCCTTTAATGCGGGGATTTTTAAGATAAAACTTGGTGATTTCCCGAAAGACGGTTTCTTCTTCCGTGGAATGGATGATCAGCGAGGAGATTGTTGTCTTTCTTCCGGCAGCCTTTTCCGTGTAGTAATCCATGAAGCCCTGTTCAATACGGCTCAAATTCGTGGAGTTCTCCATCCCCTTCACAATATTAAGGACCAGAATATGATTTTCAACCCCGATGAGGGCATGGAGCAGCCTGCCCGACAGATACCCGCTTCTTTTGGTATCCGGCCCAATGTACGTGATGTTGTTTTGACCCGGGATGTTCGCATCGATGAAAATATACGGAATATTCCGGGTATCCAGTTCTCTGACAAAAGCAAGGCTTTCCTTCTCGAAAAGAGGCGCCACAATGACGCCGTCCGGATTCATTTCCAGGACCTTGCCGGCTTGTTCCTCAAACGACGACTCGTCGAACAGACTGTAGAAAAAAGACTCGACAGAAAACCCAAAATCCTTGTATCCTTCTGCAGCCTGCCGGGCGCCCTGCTCCGGCAGGGACCAGTAATCCTGGGAGCTTAACGATTTGGGGAAGAGCGTGCAGGCTGTAAAATGTTTTCCCAGGGCCAGTGTTCGGGCAAGGAGATTTGGATTGTAGTTCAACTCCCTGATCGAGTCTGTTATTTTTTGTTTTTTTTCGGGCGAGACTTTACCCCGGTTATGAAGCACACGGTCTACGGTACCCGGCGACACATTTGCATGTCTGGCAATATCCAGGATTGTTATTTTTTTCTTTCGTATCAATTTTATTCAGAAAAGGGTTACCCTGCAAAACTACCGAATTGTTTTGCAATCACAATAAGAATGCGCTCGGAAATCCCATTTTAATGTTTCTGAAATAGACTGAAAATCAGTAAAGAAGATTTGTTATATGTTATAAAGCATAAATGTGTGTGCGCACACATCACCTGATCAGAAGGGCTACGGCAAGTGTTAGAAATCAGGAAGATGCCATTATCGCTATTTGATTTCCCCACTCATTTTCTTTCGAGGTGTGTACGCACACACTATTGATTTTTAATTTTCAAATGTTTAATATTGCAGCAAGTTTTCATAGTCAGTAACCAATACCAATTCAAAATGGCAAAGTATAGTTTGATCCCGGTCGATGTTCCGAAAGTAAACACGAGGTACAGAACCATTAAAACCAAGCTTCCGGTGCCGGAGTCGCTTGAAATTTTTGAATCCCTTTCGCAGTCTGAGCCTGTTTCCATGATGGGACAGCCCCCGGTAATCTGGCATCGGGCCGAAGGTTTCCAGGTGAGCGACCGGTGGGGAAATACATGGTTGGACTGGTCATCGGGAGTGTTGATTACCAACGCGGGGCATGGACGGTTGGAAATCGCCGAAGCGTTAAAGAAAGTGATCGACCAGAAGCTGCTGGCCACTTACGTGTTCGTTCATGAAAAAAGGGCCGAGTTAACCAGTATGCTGCAGGCATTGGCGCCCGATCCGGCGAGTTATCATGTATTTATCCTTTCAACGGGGAGTGAGGCCACCGAAAATTGCATTAAGCTGGCAAAAACGTATGCCATTCAGAAATACGGTCCGCAAAAACGGGTTTTTGTGTCGTTCAAGAATTCGTTCCATGGAAGGACGATGGGTGCGCAGTTGGCTGGCGGGATGGACAAACAGAAGTCCTGGCTTGTCGGGGAAGGGCAGACGTTCGTTCAGGTGCCGTTTCCCGACGGATTTAAAAATGAGGATACGTCATTTGACCTTTTCCTGAAAACGCTGAACGATGCGGGTGTAAAGCCGGAGGAAGTCGCAGGCGTGATGACCGAATCGTTCCAGGGGGTCGGGCCTGACTTTTTCCCGGACGAATACGCCAAAAAACTGGAAGCTTTTTGCCGTCAGTATGATATTGTCTGTATTTTTGATGAAGTGCAGGCGGGTTTTGGAAGATCGGGCAAGATGTTTTCTTTTGAACATTACGGCATAAAGCCGGATTTAATTGCCTGCGGAAAAGGAATTTCCTCTTCATTGCCCATTTCGGCAGTGATCGGACGGAAAGATATCATGGGGCTCTATGCGCCGGGATCGATGACTTCCACGCATTCCGCAAGTCCTCTGCCTGTTGTCGCGGCGATTGAAAACCTGAAACTCATTCAGAAGGAAAATCTGGTTGACCGGGCGAGGGAGATGGGAGAAATATTTATTCCCGGTTTGAAGAGAATCCGCGATAAGTATCCGGATGTTTTGGGATGTGTTCATGCAAGGGGTTTGGTAGGCGGCATCCAGGTTGTCAAGAAAGGGACGAAGATACCTGACCCGGAAATGGCACAAAAAATCAATGAAAAGTGTTTCCAAAAAGGATTGCTCATGTTTGCCCCGGTAGGGATTGCCGGTGAATGTATCAAAATCGCACCTCCGCTGATCATCTCGAAAGACGCGTTGCTCGAAGGGTTGGAGGTTTTGGGGGAAGCTTGTGATGAACTACTAGGAAAATAAGATATGGCAAATCAAACTTTAAGTAAGAAATTGGATGTGACAATCGTCGGTGGCGGAATGATCACCCACGATCTGCTGCTTCCTTCGATTTATCATCTGCAAAGGACAGGAGTTGTCGGGAACATCAACGTGTGCTCGCTCAACGCGGCTCCTTTGAAATTCCTCAAAAACAGCAAGGACATCACGAAGGCATTTCCCAACCAGGACTTCGCGGCTTATCCGCCAACCGACGAAGCGGAAGAAAATAACTATCCGGATTTATACAAGCAGGTGATCGCCGGGATGAAGCCAAGACAAATCGTCGTGGTGGCCATGCCCGATCAGCTTCATTATGAGGTGGTGATGGAGGCATTGAAGAACAATCAGCATGTGTTGTGCGTGAAGCCCTTGGTGCTGAAATATGAACAATCGGTCGAGATTGAGAACATCGCGTATGAAAAGGGATTGTTCGTGGGCGTCGAATACCACAAACGTTTTGACCGCCGGGCACTAATGGCCAGGAACAACTATGAGCAAAATAATTACGGGGAATTCGTCATGGGCGAAGCCAAAATGATCGAGCCCTATTTTTACCGTTTTTCCAACTTTCAGAACTGGTTCACTTGCGATAAGACGGATCCTTTTGTCTATGTGGGGTGTCATTATGTTGATTTGGTTTATTTTATAACCGGGTTGAAACCGGTTGAGGTGTCGGTATCCGGCATTAAAGGAAAATTTCCAAACGGGAATGAAGGGTATATCTGGGCAAACGG
>CAZANK010000438.1:0-3476 GCA_964486235.1 uncultured Prolixibacteraceae bacterium
AGCAGCGGGGTATCACTAAGGAATAAGTCTTTAGCTCGCCGCAAGCGGCGGGGAACTAACCCCATAGTGATCAGATCCCGAACAGGAATAACAGTCCGACGTAGTCTTTCAGCTCGACACGAAGCACCTTCAGCGCTTTACTGATCTGCGTCTCGACCGTCCGCTTTGAGACATTCAGTTCTGCCGCGATTTCCTCATTCTTCAATCCCCGGATCCGGCTCATGACAAAAATCTCCCGGCATTTTTCGGGCAGGAGGGCGATCCCCTTCTTCAGTTTTTCCTGAAGATCAGAATTGATGTATAAATCAGGATCATAAGCCAAATGATGCCCGGATAGTTCGATCATCTCACTGATATATTGCTTTTCGATCTTCTGGTGTTTCAAAAAGTCGAGGCTCCCGTTTTTAACCGATGAAAAAAAGTAGCTTTTAAGCGAATCACACGGGGTTAATTGTTGATGCCGCTCCCAAACGCGAACAAAAAAATCCTGAACAATCTCCTCGGCATCTGCCTCGTCAGCCGTGAACTGCATGGCGTACATAACCAATCCGGGATAATAAAAGTGAAATAACAGCTCAAAAGCCGTTTGATCCCCACGTTGAAGACGGACAATCAAATCCTTTTCCAATATACCCCGGATGGTTTGCATGGATGCAAATTTAGAAATATTGCTCATTAGTCATAGCATAGTATTGGAAAGTTTGTTATCCTGTAGCTTCAGCGAAGGGGAGCTTCTGCTTTTACAAGAACATTTACACCAACCGTTGAGATGAAATTATAGCGTTAATCAGCAAAATTTTACGCCCCGCCGCAAAACAGTAAATTTTGTATCTTTACAATTCAAACATGTCGCCATGAAACAGGTGAAAAAATTACCGATAGGCATACAGGATTTTGAAACGTTAATAGGCAACGACTGTATTTACATTGATAAAACAGAATATATACACAAACTGCTGACGGCGGGAGGCAATACGTTTTTCCTCTCGCGTCCCCGCCGGTTCGGAAAGTCACTGCTGCTAAGCACCATAAAAGCCATGATGGAAGGCCGCCGCGAACTTTTCGAAGGGCTTTTTATTTACGACAAGATTGACTGGGAACCGTATCCTGTCATATTGTTGGACATGGGAGGGCTGGCAACCGGCTCGGCGGAAGAGTTTAAAGATTCACTCAAAAGAGAAGTGCGCCGCCGGGCGGTAGGATATGACATTACATGGAATGAGGCGGATATTCCGGCAAATAATCTCCTGTTGGAATTCATCACCACGTTGCGCGAAAAAACCGGCAAACAGGTGGTTTTGCTTGTCGACGAGTACGACAAACCCATCCTTGACGCCATGAATGACCTGCCACGGGCCGACCAGATCAGGGACATCCTGCGAAATTTCTACACGGTAATCAAAAGCATTTCGGGCGACCTGCGGCTAACCGTGCTCACCGGGGTTTCCAAAATATCGCAGGTTTCGATATTCTCCGGCCTGAACAACCTGAATGACATCAGTCTGGATGAGAAATATGCCGGTATCTGCGGCTATACACAACAGGAACTCGAATCGGCATTTGAGCCTTATATCAATGAGCTGTCGCGGAAATATAAAATTTCGCACAAGGAGGCCCTGGATAAGATGCGCTACTGGTACGACGGCTATTCCTGGGACGGGCAGACTTTCGTTTACAATCCCTTCTCAGTATTACTGTCTTTCGATAAAAAAATGTTCCATTCTTGGTGGTTTGCAACCGGGACGCCTACATTCCTTTTAAAACTGATCCGGAAACGCGCCGATTTTTCGGCGGTGCTGGAGGATCAGATTCTCCAGTACCCGGGATTTACCGACAAGCAGGCGCTTGAAAAGCTTGACCTTATCCCTTTGCTATTCCAGACCGGTTACCTGACCATAAAGGGAATCGATGAACGGGAAAGATACCAGCTCGAAATTCCAAACACGGAAGTCAAAAAGGGGTTGACCGAATCGTTGTTCGCCTCTATGGCAGACATGGAAAACAGCCGGGTGCCACTGTTTGCAGACCTTTTATATGACCATTTCAGCGAAGGAAACGTGGAAGCGGCAGTGGACGACTTGCGTACGCTCTTTGCGGGAATTACTTACGATACGCATATCCCTACTGAGAAGCATTACCACGCGATGTTCCAGATGGCCATGATCCTCGTGGGGATCAATCATCAGTCCGAAGTGCATACCGACAAGGGACGCGTTGACTCGGTACTAACGTTCCCGGACAAAACGTATGTCATCGAAATAAAATATGCTCCAAAAGAAGACGAACTCGAACAAGCGCTGACCACCGCCATGGACCAGATTAAAGAAAAAGGTTACCACGAGCAATACCGCCTTCCCGGCAAACAATTGTGCTTGCTGGCTCTTGCATTTACCAAAGGTGAAATCGCTTACAAATGTGCAAGCGGCGATGAAGTGAGAACATAAAACGGGGGGATCTTTACTTTTATTTAACGTGATTGAACGATTCATTTCACCTTATTTTGGTAATCAATCACAATATTATTGACCGCTACCTGTTCCCCGTGGTATGAAATTTCCCCGCCGGAGGGAACCACGACGATGACCAACGGCTGCTTCGCGTCTATCGGGAAAACGGTTTTACCGGATACGTTCTTTTTAAGGAACGTGTGGGAAATGGCCTCGTAAAGATCAACCTTCTGCTCACCAACTTCTGTTTCAACGGTTTTGGATTCGTCGAACGGATTGTAATACAAAAAGGAAGGATACGCGGGCCCCCGGTAAAAATCGCAGGCGAGCAGGTCCAGTTGCAGGATGCCTTTCACGTTCGTCGTGTCGATGATGCTCCCGAAGATCCCGGCATGGGCGCTCCCGTAAACACTGAACTGGCTTGCCGGCGGGTTTTCGCCCGGGACCCAGTTCGGGCCGTCACCCTGGGCGACGGGCGACTGCAGGTGTTGGTACTCCTCGTAGCCGGACGACTTGATCAGTCCTTCATACCCGATCACGCCTTTTGTCACATGCTTCAGTTCGGGAATGGTCTGATGATCGTCGGGAATCTCATCCGGATAAAACAAACGGGCGGCATTGGCGGCATGAAGCATCCATTTCGCAACAACCTGTGCCCAGGCCGGATCATAGCGGACCATCGGGACCAGCGCCCAGGCCGCGTCGAAGGTGTTCATCAGGAACGCGTAGCCACCCCGGTCGGTGGTGCTCCCAACCAGGCCCGATACCTCATACCCGTTCCAGTTGTCAGCCAACACACCCCAGCCTTCCCTGCACCACGGGTCGCCGTTGAAAGTCCACTCCAGAATTGGCCGGAGGTCATAGTCTGTGCCTTCTTCCGCGTTCAGGCGGGCCGCTACATAGGCTCCAAACGGCATCAGGACCTCGTAGAAGGTGTTTTTCGGCTGACTCAGCAAAGCCTCCAGGGCCGACATCGCCCCGGCCAGGTAACGCGGATCTCCAAACCGTTTGTAAGCGGCATAAAGGACA
>CAZANK010000439.1:0-3462 GCA_964486235.1 uncultured Prolixibacteraceae bacterium
CATGGCGACACCCAATAACGAACCTGCCCCGGCAATGGCAAACTCCGGCGCTTCTTCACTGAAATATTTCAACGCGTTTAGCGCATCGTTACATTCTTGGATCTCGTCAAAAATGATCAGGGTCGATTGCGGCAGAATAGCCTTACCATGCACCAGGGACAAGTTGTTGAGTATCCGGTTGGGATCTTTTGTCGTTTCAAAAAATTGCTTTAACTCTGTTTGCCGGTCAAAATTGAAATAGGCTACATCCTCAAAATAGTGGCTTCCAAAGTTTTTCAGGAGCCATGTCTTTCCTACCTGTCTGGCTCCCTGGAGGATCAACGGTTTGCGGGCGGGTTTATCTTTCCACGCTATCAGCTCTTGTAAAACACATCGTTTTATTTCCATTATTCACATATTTAATATGGATTTCGTGAAAAAAATCACATAAAACCTATTTATTATTGGCAAAGATAACTTTTTTACCTGATAGATTATTTCAGTCGCTTGTTAAATATCCGACATTTGGTATTTTTATACCAAAATTACCTCATTGAAAGACTTCGGAAAAAATAGTGACGATCAGTTCATTTCTGGTTTGAAGTCGGGAGATATCCTGGTTTTCAATCGCATTTTTGAAATTTATAGTTCCAAACTGTATCTTTTCGCGAAGGCCTATCTGGGGTCGGCTGAAGATTCTGAAGAACTGGTGCAGGAGGTGTTTACGATCCTTTGGGAAAAACGCGCCCAGTTAAAAGCCGGATTTTCATTTAAATCGTACATTTTCACCATTGCTTTTAATATCATCAAGAAGCATTTCAAACAGAAGGCGCGGTTTAAAAAATTTGCACAGGAAGAATTGCTGCATGAGGCCACGAGCGAACAACAACAGGAAATCGATTATCATTCGTTGAAAAGCGCTATTCTTAGATTGGCGGAAACGCTTCCGGAAAAGCGCCGCGAGGTTTTTATGAAAAGCAGGTTTGACGGATTGTCCAACAAAGAAATCGCAGAGGAACTTGGACTTACCAAAAAGACGGTCGAGAATCATTTGAATCTGGCATTAAAGGAAATCAAAAGCAAAATGGGGAAAGGGAAGCTGCCGGTCATCCTGTTCTATTTCATGTTTATCGAATAATTTTTTGAAAAAAATCGGTTTTGCTTGGGTGCATCGCCGTGGTTCGCGATATAATGAAGCGTATAACCCAATCGTTGATGGAAAAGAAAGATAAAAAAGGTCCAGATGGATTTCCCCGGGATGCAGATTCACTTCCTGACTGGATGGAGAAACAGTTTGATGATGAAAAAAATGAACCGGTCTTAAAGGAAACCCTGAAGAACAAATGGATCGAATTCCTGAACGCTTCCACCCCTGTCGTTGACTTAAAGCATATCCTGTATCAAATTCATTTCAATATGAATGTAAAAGAGAGGGGAAAACCTTTATCAGAAACAGGGCGATTGTATCACTGGTTCTCAAAGGTTGCCGCGTTCATCGTGCTTCCCTTGCTGATTTTAAGTATTTATCTTGTTTTTGATCGGGTTTGTGAGCCGTTACAAGTTGCTGAAATTGTGGCACCCAAAGGAGAAAAAGTGCAATTTGTCCTGCCCGACGGCTCGTCGGGTTATTTGAACTCCGGCTCGACCCTTAAGTACGCCTACCCTTTTCAAAAAAGGTTAGTCGAATTGGATGGGGAAGGTTTTTTCGATGTCGTTCACGGAAGAAAAGCATTTACCGTTCAAACCCATGCCATGAAAATTGAAGTACATGGCACCCGTTTCAATGTTTGCGCATACCGGGATGATCCCGATGTGGTGACGACCCTTGAAGAAGGGCGTGTGACGGTGATCAGCGATGCGGACGGGGAAAGCTTAACCATTAAACCAGGGCAGCAGGCTGTTTTTAGCAGAGCGAGCAATCTGCTGACAAGTATGACGGTCGATGTCGGTTTATTTGTCTCGTGGAAAGAGAATATGCTGAGGTTTCAGAATACCCCGTTTCCTGATGTGGTCAAAAAAATGGAACGCTGGTATGATGTGAAGATCGCGCTGGATGACAAGCTCAGGCTCACGCAGCAGTACACGATGACCATCAAAACGGAAAGCCTCCGGGAAATGCTTGAGTTGATGCTTGTCACTACGCCCATGAGCTACGAGATCAAAGAAGACCTGGTTTATCTTACTTATAAAAACGGGGTGCCTATGAAGTAAACCCATTAAAAAAAGAAGAAGGAAAGTGTTCCTGCACCTTCCTTCCGCGGTCCGTGTTCCTGCACGAACCTGAGATAATTCACCCCGAAAGGGGAATGTATCACTCAATACGACAAATTTATGAAAAAAAAATTAATGTTTTACCCATGCAGGTGGGATAAAGACCTGTGTAAATTGGTTAGAATTATGAAACTAACTGTGATGATCATTCTGGTGGCCCTGATGCAGGTAAGCGCTTCTTCGGTTTATTCACAAACAAAGCTTAACCTGAAAGTGAACAATACCTCCATTGAGTCGGTCCTGCAACAAATAGAGGAGCAAAGTGAGTATTTTTTCCTTTACAACAACAAGCAGATCGACGTGACCCAAAAGGTCAACATTGATGTGACCGATAAGACCATTGAGGAGGTTTTGGAAGCAACCCTCAGGGAAACCGGCATTCATTATCTGATGAAGGACCGGCAGATTGTGTTGTATGGCGGTGACTTAAGCTCAATCACCAACCCGGTCGGGAAAATCCAAGCTCAGCAGCAAAAGTCAGTTTCCGGAAAAGTAACAGATACGAATGGTCAACCTCTTCCGGGAGTGACCGTTGTCATTAAGGGGTCATCACAGGGAACCATTACCGACGTAAACGGAGAATACACGTTATCCCGCTTGTCGGGCGATGCCATTCTTCAATTTTCTTTTGTAGGGATGAGAATGCAGGAACTGATGGTGGGGACCAAGACCAAGATTGATGTGGTGATGGAAGAGGAAACGGTTGGGATTGAAGAAGTCGTCGCCATCGGTTATGGAACGCAGAAGAAAGCCAATCTGACAGGTGCCGTCAGCGTGGCGACAAGCGAGAGGCTCGAAAATCGTCCGATTCCCTCGGTCGGACAAGGATTGCAGGGAGTAATTCCCAACCTGAATATTTCGATCCGAAACGGAGACCCCACCGAGCCTGCCGATTACAACATCAGGGGATTTGAATCAATAAACGGAGGAAGTCCGCTGATCCTGGTTGACGGGGTGCCGATGGACCTTGAATCGATTAACCCAAACGATATTAAAAGCGTGAGCGTGTTGAAAGATGCGTCAGCGGGAGCGATATACGGGGCACGGGCGGCATTCGGCGTTGTCCTTGTGGAAACTAAACAAGGAACCAAAGGGAAAGTCAACGTCACCTTCTCCCCACACCCGTCTATGGCTAAACCGATCAGTTTGTTGAACATCATGACCAATCCGTACGACCATCTCACCCCTACGACTACACCACCCTTACACACC
>CAZANK010000440.1:0-3440 GCA_964486235.1 uncultured Prolixibacteraceae bacterium
GCCCACCCCGCGAGCTGATGATGTGGTATGACAAACCCGCCGAAGAGTGGGTGGGGGCGTTGCCTCTGGGAAACGGAAGGTTGGGCGCTATGGTGTTCGGTGGGACAAAAACAGAGCGGATCCAACTCAACGAAGAATCGTTATGGACGGGAGGCCCCATAGAACGGGCAAATCCGGAAGCGTTGGCAAACCTGGACAAGGTGCGTCAGCTTTTGTTTGCCGGGAAATATGCTGACGCACAGCGGCTGGCGCAGGAAAAAATAATGGGGACCCGGCTCGATTTGGGCAAGCATACCTATCAAACCCTGGGTGACCTGTTCCTGCAATTTGACGGACTGGGTGAAATTACCGGTTATAAGCGGACGCTCGACCTGAGAACGGCAGTGGCCACAACGACCTTTGAGTCGGAGGGAGTAAGATATTCCCGTGAGCTGTTTGCCTCGTCGCCTGACGAGGTGATCGTGCTGAAACTGAACGCCTCTCAGAAAGAAAAACTGAATTTCACAGTCCGGCTCGACCGTCCGGGTGGTGCCGAAGTGGTTACGGCAGATGGCAGTCAGTTGGTAATGACTGGTTTTGCTGAACATGAAGGACGGGGGACCCGCTTTGCATCGGTCGTGAGGCTGCGTGCAACCGACGGCGAAGTCATTGCGGCCAACGGCACACTTACCGTGCAACATGCAGGCGAAGCAGAGCTGCTCATTTCGGGACGAACAGATTTTTGGGGTGAAAACGAAGTGGAAAAGTCAGCACAGGATATTCAAAAAAGCCTGGATGTGAAGTTTGAACAACTGAAAGAAAACCACGTTTCAGACTACCAAAAGCTTTTCACCCGGGTCGATCTGGCTTTAAATGATCCCGACACCTTACATCTTCCGACCGATGCGCGGTTGGAGCGGATCAAGAACGGCGGGTTGGATCATCACCTCGCCGAGCTTTATTTTCAGTTCGGACGCTACCTGCTCATCTGCTCGTCACGGACGGGAGGCCTGCCTGCCAATTTACAGGGAATCTGGGAAGGAACGCTGATGCCGCCCTGGAATGCCGATTATCATATCAACATCAATATCCAGATGAACTACTGGCCGGCGCTGGTCGCCAACCTGGCCGAATGCCAGGAGCCGTTTTTCCGGTTTGTGAACAGCCTGCGGGAGAATGGCGCGGTGACGGCGCGTGAAGTTTATGGTTGTCGTGGATTTGTGGCGCACCACACCACCGATGCCTGGAAATTTACCGACCCGGTCGGCCAGGTGGGTTATGGCATGTGGCCCCTGGGAGCAGCCTGGTGTTCCGACCATTTTTGGGAGCATTTTGATTTTACCGGGGATGAACAGTTTTTGAAAGAGACCGCCTATCCGGTTTTAAAGGAAGCCGCACTGTTTTTCGTGGATTTTCTGGTGGAAGATCCAAAAACAGGGTTGCTGGTCTCCGGACCGGGCATGTCGCCCGAGAACAAATTTATTACCCCGGGCGGGGAGCAGGTTTCGGTGTGCATGGGGCCGGCAATGGATCACCAGATTATCCGCGAATTGTTCACCAACTGCATCAAAACGTCCGAAATACTGAAAACCGACACGGCATTTGCGGATACGCTCCGTACGATGCTGGGCTGGCTCACACCCTCGCAGATCGGCTCCGACGGGCGCATCATGGAGTGGTCGGAAGAGTTCGCAGAGGCAGAACCAGGGCACCGGCACATGTCGCATTTATACGGTTTGTATCCGGGAGAAGAGTTTACGAACCCGGACGATCCGGCATGGATGGAAGCCTGCAGAAAGTCGATCGAGCTCAGGTTAAGTCAGGGTGGGGGACACACCGGCTGGAGCCGCGCCTGGATCATCAACTTCTTTGCCCGGCTCAAAGACGGACAGAAGGCGCAGGATAACCTTCAGGCGCTGTTCGCGAAGTCCACCTGCCCGAACCTGTTCGACAATCACCCGCCATTCCAGATCGACGGGAACTTTGGCGCAACTGCCGGAATCGCGGAGATGTTACTCCAGAGCCATAACGGGGTGCTTCAGCTTTTACCCGCCCTTCCCCCTTCATGGGGTAGAGGATCGGTGAAAGGACTGATGGCAAGAAGGGGATTCCAGGTAGATATGGAATGGGAGGGCCATCAGTTAAATAAAGTGACGATAACTTCCCTGCTGGGAAATCCTTGTACGATCAGGTATCAGGATTTGATCTCGGAGTTTAAATTGGCTAAAGGCGAAAAGCTCGAATTGTCGGGCAGCCTGAAGCCATTGTAATCTTAATTGAAAACGTATGAAACGAAAGGATTTTTTTATCTCTGTTTTGGGAATGCCTCTTTTGGGATGTGTCAGCCAGGCATCTGATGAAATCAAACAGGTTATTCATGCAAGAAGTCATGACGGATCGGCCGCTATCCTTATCCCTGGTTTTCAGGGAACATTTAAGTTCATGCAGATTACCGATTCGCATATTGATATCGCTGACGAATCTGAAAGGGACATGCAGGAGTATTCGCAACGAATGCACCAGGCTTATGCCAATCCAAGAAAGCATTTTCTTTCGGACGAAACAGAAAAGAAACCGTTGGAATATTTTGAAGAAGCCCTGGGAAAAGCCGTGTCGGAAAAAGTTGATCTCCTGTTGCTCACCGGGGATATTGTCAATTTCCCATCTGCGGTTACGGTGAATGCTCTCGTGACAAAGTTGAAACAAGCAGGGATTCCGTGGCTGTATACCTGCGGAAATCATGATTGGCATTACGAAGGCATGGAAGGCAGTGCCGACGTTCTGAGAAGGACCTGGACAGATAAAGTATTATCTCCTTTTTACCAGGGGCAGAACCCTTTGTTTTATTCAAAACGAATCGGCGGGATCAATTTTGTTGGTATTGATAACTCCACGTATCAAGTGAATAATGAGCAATTATGTTTCCTGAAAGGACAGCTTAAAAGGGATGGGCCAATCGTTCTTTTTAGCCATATTCCCTATTATTTTAGAGGTGTTCAGGGTATATTTTGTGGCAGTCCTGAATGGGGTGCAAAAAATGACAAGAATTTCAAAATAGAACGCAGGGAAAGATGGCCTGAAAGCAGTAACAACCAGGCAACAGTCGAATTCATCGAAACAATTTATCGGGCAACAGATAAAATCATAGCCATCGTTACAGGACATACTCATCGATCGTCTGTTCTTTTTACAGGAAATTTATGCCAATATGTATCGTATGCTACCTCCAACGGAGCATCTGGTATTTTCAAAATACAAACGGGATCAGAATAGGATTTTTTTCGAATCGGCAAAAATTGGAAAGCAGGATTATAAGCGGCTGGGGAACGGGCTGCTGGATTATGACGGACACGGCACTTTTTCCCCCGACGGGAAATGGATGGTGGCCGATACCTACCCCAGCCAAGGGTTAAGGGAACAAAAGATCTACCTGATGGACATGGCCACCGAAGCCGTTCTCC
>CAZANK010000441.1:0-1311 GCA_964486235.1 uncultured Prolixibacteraceae bacterium
CGATGTTCATGTATAGGTGGTGTTTATTCTTAGGGGAGGGGGGGTAAACTTGCCATTTCCCGGCTTGTATTTTTTATATTTTATTATTCATTACCTTAGCGATACGAAGGAAAATGTGAAATCCGGTTCATTTCCGGCGCACATGATCCGACGTTAGTCAACCGACCTTTTCCTGAAACCCGCTAAAATCATTTTTATGATTTTAACCTTAACAAAAATACAGCGTAGGGAAGCATATTGTCCTGGCATCTGTTTTCCTTGTTCTGTTTTAGCCATGCCTGAAAATTACAGGGCGCTATACCCGGATACAAAGCCCGCTCGACCGACTGAACATCCAAACAGAAAAAACGAGATAAAAAAACAAACAAAAAGTGTAGTGACTTCGTGATAGTAAACAATTGTGCGTAAGTTTAGAAAGACATCCAAACCGATAAAAGAACCGTTTAAAATTGTAAATTTGCCGAACTAACAAATATAGACTTCTTGAAAGTTGAACAAAACATATCAAGGCTTAAATACCTACTGACATTATATAAAATGACAGTAGAAGACTTGTTATTGGCTGTTAGTGAAGGACTTAAAAAGCCATTAACCAAAGACGACATTTTATCTAATGAAATAAACGTCAGTCACTTAAAACGAATAGACAAAATCTTTAACAAAGGACTTCACTACTATTTAGATCCCAAATCACCAGATTTTTCAAAAGATGCGAGTATCTTTTTCAGGAAGAATAACTTTGGGACAGATCTTAATATTGGTGCAAAGAAAATTGTAAACCAATTTGAAGAATTTAAAATATCGCTTTCAGCTATTTCAAAATTAGCTGAGATAAATATTGACAGGTTTTTACCCGTCTTTTCAGTACAAGACGACCCCAAAGCTGTTGCAATAAATATCAGAAAAGAATTATACCCTGATTTTAACACGACACCAAAGGAGTTTTTACGAGCATTAATTTCAAAATTTGCTGAAAAGAATATTTTGGTTTTCGAGTTTGTAGAAACTTGGAATAAAAAAGAGAAAGCAAATATTGACGGCTTTTTTCTAGCACCAAATGTAATTGTTCTAAAAAGACAGCAATCTTCTTTCAGGAGAGAAATTTTTACTCTGATTCATGAATTAGGACACTATTTACTTAACGAAGAAGAAATTGAAGAACTTGATATTTCAAACTTTGCAAACAACAAGCTTTCAGCCATTGAAAGATGGTGCAATGACTTTGCATACTATTTCTTAGCCGGAGAATACAATAAAGCATTTGAACAAATAGACAAAGCTGACGGAACAAATGACTATCACTTTGAATTG
>CAZANK010000441.1:1411-3431 GCA_964486235.1 uncultured Prolixibacteraceae bacterium
ATCATAATAATTGACAAGGTTCTTGAAGAATGCACATATAATTCAAAAGGACTTGTTCTGGAGAAATTACCTTACTTAACCGACAAGTCATTTTTGAAAGCTGCAAAAGTCCCTTATAAAACTGACAGTTTACTTGTTCCAAATACTAAACAGTTCTTTCATCAGTTGAATAGTGTATTTGTTAACACGCCAATTAGGAGAAAACTGACAGATGTAGAATTTGAAAATCAAAAGAACTCGTTTATTGAAAGTGCAGATATGAAACAAGTGATTTTGACTTTAAATCTAAGGAATAAAGGAGGGCAAGTTGTTTTAGTCACAGAAGAAACAGAAAGTAGTAATGATAACAAACTTTTCAAAAAGATACCTGCAATCTGTAAAGAATTAGAAATTGAAACAATGACTTTACCCGAATTAATCGCAAAATATGACGGTATCGACATTGACTTCCAATAGAAAACTACGCACAATAAGCAGGACTTTGAGTGGTCTGCAAGACCCAGCGATGAGTCGGTACTGTCCCGAATGGCCGATGGTTTTCCATCGACCGTCCAATGCGTAACCGGCAGCGGGAACCAGGCAATGCACGTGCGGGTGCAGCGTAAGCAGTCGGTCTAGTACAGGTAAAGCAATCCGGTACTTTCCATCATTGTTTTAAAAATTCCAAGAACATTCCAACACAGGTTGGACTTTCTTGGAATCTGTTCTAAAATTGGCATGGATTTGCTGATTTGAAATGCCTGTGAAGTTCATGAGGGTATAGAGTTCGAGGATTGATCATGCCTGATAAACGCTTCCGCATAGCTATAGCCTGCCTGCATCCCCCTGAACTTTTCCATGGGCCCGTGGTAGTTTTGGATAACACGGTCGATATGCTGACTGACATGGCATAAGCAGGCTTTATGCTTTTCTTCGATCACGGAACTGATATCCATGAAGTGTGTTGGGGCAAAATTCTGCGTTTGGGTGCCCGATTCAACTTCAAAATAATAAAACCCGAAAGCGCGGTTCAGCTTTAACCAGGCATCGTGTACCAGGACAGAGCAGATCCGGTGGTCGCGGTGTGTATCCACGGGCCAGTGGGTGAGGACGATGTCCGGGTTTTCACTTTTGAGAAAATCGAACATCTCCCCATAACGAGCCGGGGTAATTTCACAACTCCCGTCGGTTTGTCCAAGAAATGCAGCTCTGGCCTGCAGGATTTCACAGGCATTCTGCGCTTCCTTTGTCCTTATCCGGGCAGCGGCATCGTGAGAAGTCCCGCTGATGCCGGCTTCACCGCGGGTGAGGTAAGCAGACACCACTTCATGTCCGTTTTTGGCAAAGCATAGCATGGTGCCACCACATCCTGTTTCAGGATCATCGGGGTGAGCCCCGATCACAATGATCTTCAGTTTTTTTTCCGGACTCATGCCGCCGTTTGCTTTTGCAGGGAATGCCGCCAGTCCAAGCGTGGCACCTCCTAAAGAGATGCCTGACATTTTCAGTAAATTCCTTCTTGAAATATTTTCCATTTGTTTTAGTGTATATAGTTGCTGTATGAAAATAATAAAACTGCTGTGATAATAATCGCTAAGCCCCAGTACATTTTGGTTCTTGGTTTCCCTTTATCCCTTTCCATTCCCCGCCGATAAAGCCCACCAACTGGTTCCCTGTTATCTGTAAGGACTGCTGTATCCCAAAGCCAACGGATGCTCCCAGTACTCCGGGAAAAACCATTCCTCTTCCCAGAAGAACAATGGATATGATAAACCGGAGCCCCGCCATAATGTCCTTATTCTTGTATCTGGACTGACTAATCATTACGATAGTTGTATTCGTTTAATTTATTTTATAGTCCCTGAAAACTCATAATTTGCTTCGAACATGGCCACTATATTTTGTGGCGGCACATCCGGCATGATGTTATGAACGGTATTAAACACATACCCTCCGCCTTTTGAAAAAATTTCAAGGTTGCTCTTTACATGATCTTTCACTTGTTGCGGAGAAGCATGATTTAAAATACTTTTGGTATCAC
>CAZANK010000442.1:0-3428 GCA_964486235.1 uncultured Prolixibacteraceae bacterium
AGTCCTGATGCGAATTCTGCTCCTGTTTCCTGTAAAAATCGTAACTTTACAGGGTCTTCCCGTGAAAGTCCAATCTCATTCCCGCATAAGGGAAATCTCAGGTTAAAGGCGCTTTGCGCGGGAATAAAGAACGAGAAAGTTGAACTAATTTTTAAAAATAAGAAAATGAAACGGACCTGGATTATTTTAGGCATTATTGTCGTTGTCGTCATCCTGATTTATTCGTCGGTCAAGGGAACGTACAATTCGATGGTGACCATGGATGAAGCCGTCTCGGCAAGCTGGGCGCAGGTGGAAAATGTGTATCAGCGCCGCGCCGACCTAATCCCCAATCTTGTGAACACGGTAAAAGGCTACGCCGCCCACGAGCAGGAAACCTTGCAGTCGGTGATCGAAGCCCGGTCGAAGGCGACCTCAGTGACGGTTGACCCGGCGAATATGGACCCGCAGGCGCTTGCGCAGTTTCAGGCCGCGCAGGATGGATTAAGTTCAGCACTGAGCCGGTTGATGGTTGTCGTGGAACGATATCCTGACCTGAAGGCCAATCAGAATTTCCTGGATTTGCAGGCCCAGTTGGAGGGTACGGAAAACCGGATCGCCGTTGAACGCCGCAAGTTTAATGAAAGCGCACGGGCGTACAACACGTATATCCGGAAATTCCCCAAGAATATTTACGCCGGCGTGTTCAATTTTGAAACCAAGGCTTATTTTGAAGCGGAAAAGGGAGCAGGGAAGGCGCCGGAAGTAAGCTTCTAATCAGGGAGGAACGCGATGTCAGCCTATCACTTCTTTACAGAAGAGGAAAAAATAAGAATCACCGCAGCGATTCAGTCGGCAGAACTGGATACTTCGGGAGAGATCCGTTTACACGTGGAGGAACATTGCCGGGGCGATGTGCTGGATTGCGCGGCTTATTGGTTTAAAAAACTGAACATGCACAAGACCGCGTTACGAAACGGCGTTCTGTTTTACCTGGCTGTCGGCAACCATAAATTTGCCATTCTGGGCGATGCCGGCATAAACAGGAAAGTACCAGACGATTTCTGGGAAAGCATCAAAGAACAGATGGCAGGGAGATTCAGGGAAGGGCGGTTTGCCGATGGACTTTCAGAAGGCATTCAGAAGGCCGGCGAACAGTTGAAGGTCCATTTCCCCTACCAGGCAACTGACGTGAATGAATTGCCGGATGAGATTTCATTCGGGGCATAGATCGCCGTTCCATCAAAAATGATTAAAATGATCAGAAAAATACTATTCTTTTTTTGTCTGATGGCTGGTTTATCAGCGGTCGGGCAGGGTATTCCGGAACGTCCCGACCCGCCGAAACTGGTGAATGATTTTGCCGGCGTGTTAAGCGCGGACCAGGTGAACGGGTTGGAGGGGGAGTTGTCGGCTTATGCCCGGCAAACTTCTACACAGATCGTGGTCGTCACGGTCCCTTCGCTGGAAGGGCACGACATTGCTGATTATTCCTTTCAGTTGGGTGAAAAATGGGGCATTGGCCAAAAGGGAAAGGATAACGGCGTGGTGATCGTGTTCAAACCAAAAACGGCGGAGGGGCGCGGACAGGTTTTCGTGGCGGTGGGATACGGTTTGGAGGGGGTTATTCCCGATGCGGTGGCGAACCGCGACATTGTTGATCATGAGATGATCCCCCGCTTTCAGAACGGTGACATTTACGGAGGGTTGGCCAACGCAGCCAGGGTGATCATGGCCCTGGCAAGCGGCGAATTTACACCGCAGGAATATGCTGACAAAGTGAGTCAGGGAGGGGGAGGCATTCCGTTTGTGGTGCTGCTGGTGGTGATCATTTTCGTGATCTCCCTGTTCAGGGGGCGTCGCAGGTATTATACCGGCGGCAGCAACCTGCCATTCTGGCTTCTGATGGGAGGTATGCTGGGCTCCGGAAACCGGAGCGGCTCGTGGGGCAATTTCTCCGGAGGCGGAGGCGGCTTTGGCGGAGGCGGCTTTGGCGGTTTTGGCGGCGGAAGCTTCGGCGGCGGAGGTGCCGGCGGAAGCTGGTAGCTGAACATGAATTTTTCAACGTGGCCATGTAAACAGTGTGAATCAATGAGGAAAGTGACCATAACGGACCTGGCGCGGGAACTGAATATTTCCCCATCGACAGTTTCACGGGCGTTGAGTAATCATCCTGCCATCAGTGAGGAAACAAAGAAGGCCGTGACGGACCTGGCTATCCGGCTGAACTATAAACCTAACCTCCAGGCTTTAAACCTGTTGAAGAAAAAAACGAACACCATTGGCGTGGTCATCCCCGATCTCACCAGCTATTTCTATTCATCGATCATCACCGGAATTCAGGACTTTTTCAACCCGCTGGGCTATAACCTGATCCTGGGGCAATCCAACGAATCCTACGAAGAGGAACGTAAGATCATCCAGACGTTCGCCTCGGTGAGGGTGGATGGAATCCTGATTGCGCCGGCTTCTCATACCATCAACACGGATCACCTAAAGGAACTGGTGAACGATCATATTCCGTTGGTGATCTTTGACCGGGATTGTGAGGAACTCCATGTGGATAAAGTATTCGTCAACGAGTATAGCGGTGCCTTTCAGGCTGTGGAGTACCTGATTCAGTCGGGGTGTAGAAATATCGCCCATCTTGGGGGTGCACCAACCACTTCGACTTCCAGGCACCGGAAACAAGGGTATCTGGATGCTTTGGAAAAGCATCATATCCCGGTGCGCGAAGAACTGATCGTGATTTGCGAGGGGTTTTCGCCGGAGGACGGGGCAAATGCAGCGCGAAAGCTGCTGGAGAGGGACGACATCCCGGATGCGCTGTTTGCCGTCAGCGACAGCATTGCGATCGGAGCCATGTACATGATCAAAGAAGCAGGAATGGAAATTCCGGAGACGATCTCGGTTGTGGGTTTTGACGACATCCTTTATTCGTCGTATTTCAAACCATCGCTGACCACCGTCTGGCAACCTGTTTATGAAATGGGCATCCTTTCCGCCCGGATTCTTGCCAAAAGGATTGACCACGCGGCAGAAGACTGCAAACCGCGAGTGGAGACCCTGTTCCCGGAGCTGGTAATCAGAGGTTCATCACGCCCGTTGTAAGATATAAACGTCATTGAGTCCGGCGACGCAGTTTTTATCAAAATGAGAAACAATGCTTTACGGCGTTCGCAATGAAGGGAATGCCAAACAGATTGCTTTGTCTTATCTCCCGGCGTTGGCGGAATAAATGCAAACCTTTGCATAAACATTCCGGGGCATTTTGTTTCAAGTGAACTTTTTTTAGCCTTATTTTATTTGAAAAATAAGTCTAAGATTCACTTGTTTATGCGGATTTCTCCTAAACTATTGTTTGAGCATTGTTACGGGAAGTACGGTATCGCCGCGGTCAATGTATTCACCATGGAACAGGTATTGGGGTTGTTTTCTGCGGCACAAAA
>CAZANK010000443.1:0-3423 GCA_964486235.1 uncultured Prolixibacteraceae bacterium
TGTTCAGTCCCCCCGAACGCTTCACGGTCTTTCCCTTCAGGTCAAAGGCATACAGCGCCCCGTCCGCATGTTTGTCGGTCCCGATAATCAGGCTTTTCTCCGGATTCTTCCGGTTGATCCATATCGCGGGGTCGTCGGTATCCCAGTTGGTGGTATCGGTCGTCACGCGGGGTTTCGCCTCCGTGAACGGAACACCCCCGGGAATACCCTTTCCCTGGGCAAGTCCGGCGAAATGGCCGCACCACAGCAATACCACGGCCGGAATGATCCTGCTCCTCATTTTTCCCATCGGTCACGTTTTAACAGTTCTTCAAGATACGGACTTCCTTCAAGTTCCGCATTTTGTTTCATGCGGGTGAAGTTAGCGGTTTCATAGAGAACAAAACCGGCATAGTCCGGATTCGCCTGGACCATCGCGATCTCGTTCGCGGTAAACTGATAGCGAAATGGCCCGTTGAAGCGAAGCTCTTTCATATTTCCCTGGAAATAAAAAGGTTTGCGGGCCTCCCTGGTGGCGGCGCTGAACGTTTCCAGAACCTGTCGCAGGTTTTCAGGGCGGAGGGTCCATGCTCCCCGAAACTCCAGTTCATCGGCGATCTCGTCAATCCAGGTTTTCCACTGCCACTCAAAATTGGGAGGGAGGTAGTTCGTCCGTCCGGGCCGGTCGTCGGGCATCAGCATCTGGGAATAGAGGTGGACCACGAAGGTTTTTCCCGCCCGTTTAACCAGGTCACGGGCCTCGCGCAGAAACCCGGTGTACGCATTTCCGTTGACGCGCCGGATCGCTGCATAATTGGTCAGGCCACCCGCTTCCTGCACGACGGCATCGTTAAAACCATACTCCCGGTCTTCGGGCGAACGGGTATGGGTGGAATGCCGGATATCGACGCCATCCACTCCCCGTGCCAGACAAAAACGGATCATATCCAGCCAGTGTGTTCTGACCTCCGGATAAACCGGGTGAAGGTTCCCCGGCATGTATTTGGGTTTTCCGCAGGCCACGGCCACGTACCCTTCCTTGCTGAGCGAATACGGAGCGGTAACGGGAACACGCTCGTCAAAACTGTAAAAATCCCGGTAGTGCTTTTCGGCCTTCTCCCGGTTTGTAAATTCCTCTTTCACGTCCGGATGCTGAAAATACCGGACAATCTGTCCGTACAACAGTTCGTCATGTTGTTTCCGGTGCGTGTCGTAAGCAACAGGGCCTGTGCTCATCATCAGCGGAAGGTCACTTCCGCCGGTGCCGGTGGCCTCGACAAGACGTCCGCGTTCATTGGAAAAGTCCCCGCCGTCAGGCCGGCAACGGATCAGGATATACCGGTGACCTTCGGGAATCTGCAGTCCTTCGAGATGGATAATCCGGCATTCCCGGCTGACCGGGAACACGGGCCGCCACTCGACCGATTCGCGAAATGAAACAGGGCCGTTGTATCGCTCAAAGCCATTATTCTGCCGGCTTGTCCAGATCGTGAGATGTTCAGGTTTGATCCCGGTGGGCCGGTCATCCTGCTTCACCAGCCGGATCGCCGACACCGGTTCTTCGGCTTCGTACGTGCCGGGCCGCCGCTGCAGGCAAAACTGCGGATTTTCCGCCACAAACGGACGCGCGGTGGCATAGATCCCGCGGATATCCCGAAGCGCCCGCCCATCGTCAGGGCATGGCATCGAATGCGGGTACGAACTCCCGAAGCCGCCTCCTTCAAACGGTTTGATCTCCGCAAAAAATTCCAGTCCGTGCCGGTGGGCTGACTCCGTGGCCTCGGACAGAAGATCGAAGCCATCGGTGCGTTCATCATAAAAGTTCCAGATGGTATCCACGATCCACTGGTGGCGGGTAACCCCGCACGAAGCCAGGTACCGGTGCAGCGCATCAAGATGGTTTCGCGCAAAAAGAAACTTACCGGAGAGGATGTTATCGAAATAGTCGCTGGTGGCGATCAGCTTTTTTGCCCTGCTTTGTCGCGGGGAAGCGTCGGCCGCGGACGGAACGAATGGCGCCATCTCCCTGCCGAGGGCCACCGTTCCCACTCCCGACAGGGTAGTCGTCAAAAACGACCTCCGGCTTATCTTATTGTACTTCTTCATGTTCAGCTTACTGTTCTTCTTTATGTTACTTTACAATCCCGTTTTTCAGGTCCGCCTCATATACCCGGCCGTCGGCATCGCTCGCCAGGATGATCCACGGGGCACCCCGCGGGAAAGGATCTTTCGGACCGGTTACATTCTGCACCATGCCTTTGATGGTACCACCCGGAGCGATCACCGCCTGTGGATCCCGCCAAACCTCGCACAGCGTCGTATCGACCCGCGCGAACGTGATATTCGAATGATAGGGATACGGCACGGACCGGTCGTTGTCGCCATGTCCCACGAAGACCAATGAATCCGCTTCGGTCGTCACCACGATGGGCCGGCTGGGACGTTTCATCCGGTTTTCGAGCACGAGGTAGGGTTTGTTCACCCATTTCCCGTCGGGCCGGCGGATCCGCAGAACGAACTGCGGTTTTCCGGTCTGGTCGACACTGTTCTTGGTGACCAGCCACAGGGTGCCGTCGGACGAAAGCGCGGTATTCAGGTGGTCGTCGGCCGTCTTGTTCCCGGAGTCGATCACGGTTTCCTTTTCCCATACTGGGGCCGGGTTTCCGTCGAGGTGTTCACGGATCAACACCGCGTCGCGCACCTGGTCGGACCAGATCACCCCCACCCCGCCTCTTAAGGGCGTGATGGTGCAGATATCGTCTTCGTCCATCCCCTCCGCCAAAACAACCGGCTTCGTCCAGTTTTTGCCGTCGTCGGCAGAAAACCACACGCACACCTTTAATGCCGCTATCGCGGCAACCCACCAGTTACCCTTCCCTTCTTTCGCGAGCGTCGCCGTTTCTATCGGTGCAGGCGACGGCGGGTACAGGGTAGCCAGGACTTCCGGGTGCCAGGAGACCGCCGGCAAACCCTTTTGTTTCTGAAGACGGAAGACCGTCAGCGACGAATCGGCGACCCCCACCGCGGTCGCCTGGTGCTCTTCACCCCAGACGTCAGCCCTGCCGGGCACCCCGTTGAGTTTCTTTCTCACCTCAGGATGTTCCTGCCAACTGTTTCCGGTACGTTGCCAAAGTGTCGGTCCGCCGGAGTCGGGCAGTACCGCCCACCAGCATCCTTCTGCGAACCAAAGTTTTGACTGGGGCTTATCGGCAGTCGGATACACGTAGTTCAACCGGAAAACAGGTTCCGACGACGGTAAAAAATGATCCGGGTTTTGCGCGGCCGAAAAACATCCGGACAACAAAACCAAACTGACGATGAACAAGATTTTTCCTGGCATGAGCTTCATTTTATGAAAAAAATCTGACATGGGCAACATGCCCATGCCAGAAACTTAAGACGTCAATACCCTGTGTTTTGTTCCAAAACAGCGCCGGTATTTTT
>CAZANK010000444.1:0-3422 GCA_964486235.1 uncultured Prolixibacteraceae bacterium
GTTAAAAATCTTCAGGAGCACCTTAAAGGATTACCTCCCGGTGGTGGCATATTTATTTTTCTGCTGATCATTTCTAAAAAAAATTACCTGACCGCGTGGGGTAAGTTACCTTTTCCGGATTATAAGGATAGAAGTCTTTATAAAAGAGGAATGAAACCAGAAGAAATCATAGCCGTCATAACCGGGAATGTGAGTGAAGATCAGAAAAATGATCTTCTGTCGCGGATCAGGAATGATCGTGCCCTCTATGAAGAGTATCAGGCTTTGAAAAATGTGTGGGCCTTGTCTTCTCATCAGGTCGGGATGTCTGAAGAGAAGGTCAGGAAAGCCTATCTGCTTCAGCAGGCCAGGATCAGAAGTCAGCGGCCTGTTGAGAGGCGTCTTTATTCTTTCCTGAAATATGCAGCGATCTTCCTGCTGGTTTTTGGTGCAGGTATTCTTTCCAAGACGTATTTTTCAGATGAACCCGGGCTCGCCGAAATTGTCGTCCCTCCCGGTCAGCAGGCCCGGATAAATTTACCCGACGGCTCCCATGCCTGGCTCAATTCAGATACCCGGTTGTTTTTCTCAACCGGTATGAAGGGTAGGAACCGGGAGGTGATCCTGGAGGGTGAGGCTTATTTTCAGGTACAGAAAGATCAGAAACCTTTCGTCGTTTCGACAAAATACGGAGAGGTCACCGTTCTTGGGACCTCTTTCAATGTTCATGCCTACGACAACGGCGAATTTCAGGCCACACTGGTCGAAGGAAGCATCAGGTACTCCGGTCGCACCGATCAGCGGCAGGTCTTGCTTTTGCCCGGCCAGCAGGTCACTTTTTCAGAAGATGAAGGGATCCGGGTGAGCGAGGTAAAGACCGTTCAGTATACGTCCTGGAAAGATGGCGTCCTGATTTTCAGGAAAGAACCGTTAAAAGAGGTCGTTCGTAAACTGGAGCGTCATTTTGACGTCAATATCGAACTGAAAGATCCCTTACTGGAGGAGATCCGCTTTACAGGCCATATTGAGCATGAAAGTCTACTGGATGTAATTGAATACATCAATAAAACCAAGCCCATCCGGTACACCTATAACAGTAAACAAAAACAATTAGAGATTTATGCAAATAAACAATAAGTAATCAAAAAAAGGCAGAATCTTGTCCATTCTGCCTTTAAAGATCTTGATTTAAACGGAATTATTAATTAAATCAAAATGCAAATTTATGAAAAAAAATCGATGTGATGGTGGCATTGTGCCATGGATTTATCAAATTTTGAGAAAGATGAAACTAACTTTACTATTCTTGTTGATGGCGTTGTTGAACAGTATTGCTGCTGATTCTTATTCGCAATCCATGAAACTGACGCTGAAAATGGAAAACGTCCGGATTGAGGATTTATTAATCAGGATTGAAGACCAGACCAAATTTCGTTTTTTCTATAATGATGAGATTAATCTGGAAAAAAGGGTTTCGGTCGATATCTCCGATGAGACGATCAACCATCTTCTGGATCATATCTTTCGGAACACGGGAATCCAGTATGAGATTACCGATCGTCAGATTATTCTGAAAAACCGGGAACATTCCGGCAGTTTGACCGCTCAGCAACCAAAGGTCATCTCCGGGCGGGTCACTGATTCTTCCGGCGCGCCGCTCCCCGGGGTGTCCGTGATTATAAAGGGGACGACGAGTGGAACCATTACGGATGCGAACGGCGGTTATTCTCTGACCAATGCTCCCAACAACGCGGTTCTTCAGTTTTCATTTGTCGGGATGAAAGTTCAGGAAGTTGTTGTTGCTGGCAAATCGGTCATCGATCTTGAAATGGAAGAAGATGCCATTGGCATTGAAGAAGTGGTAGCCATCGGATATGGCACGCAAAAGAAAGTAAACCTGACCGGCGCCGTTGGGGTGGCCAGTTCCGAAAGACTGGAGAACCGGACCATCACATCTGTCGGGCAGGGGCTTCAGGGTGTGATCCCCGGCTTGAACATTACCTACAAGTCGGGAGACCCGAACGAAGCTGCCGATTTCAATATCCGGGGTTTTGAATCCATCAACGGCGGGGAGCCTTTGATTCTGGTGGATGGGATCCCGATGAATGTGGAAAAGGTTAATCCCAGTGACATCAAATCAGTTTCCGTGCTGAAGGATGCCTCGTCTGCCGCGATTTACGGTGCAAGGGCTGCTTTTGGCGTAATTCTGGTGGAAACAAAGAAAGGACAGATCGGAAAGACAACTGTCAACTTCTCGTCGCAACTGACGATGCAAAAAGCCATTTTCCCGGGATATGAACCGGTGAAAGAGGGTGGAACTGCCAGAAAAATAATGAATGATGCCTATAAGTTAACTTTGGGGAAAACTTTGTTTGCCGATGCCATCATTGATGCGGCTTTGGCCTACCAGGAGATGGACAATCCAACAACTGACGATGCCTGGCTATATTATGAAGGATTCCTCTATCCATTGGAGAATACGTATATGAAAGGTCTGGCTATGAGGAATTTTGCACCCCAACAGCAATATGACTTCAATATCAGCGGAGCCAGTGATAAGGCCTCCTATTATGTGTCGGTTGGTGTGATCGATAAGAAAGGATTTTTCCGCTACGGAAATGAAAACTATGACCGTTATAATGTACTGTCAAAGATTAATTTCAAAGTGTATGACTGGCTTTCCCTGGAAGAAAAAATCGCTTTCACTTCAGTAGCGAATGACGACCCTCATAACTATCATGACCAATGGTATTACCAGGCCATTGCCAAGCATTTTTACTCACCTCATACCTTTCCGGATTTAACTTATTATATTGAACCTGGCGATCATGATAAATATGCACATTTGATCGGGATGCATCTGGATAACCGGAATCCCTTGCCATACCTGAAGCAGGGAGGCCGGGATACCGGTACCGACAACGACATCTGGTTGACTCAGGGAATTACCGTTACGCCATTAAAAGGACTGTCAATCAAAGGAGATTTTTCTTACCGGTATTACTGGAAAGATGCGGAAAAGGTGCAATCGCAAATAGACGTATTGCGGGGATTTAACGGATTTGAAATGAGAGATGACATTATTTACAAAGGCCAGAGCGCCAATGACTGGATTGAAAGCAGCTTTACCCGGAATACCTATTATGTGCTGAATGCCTATGCCGAATATGTCCGCGAAGATCTCGGCAACCATTATATCAAAGCGCTGGTCGGATTTAACCAGGAGTACGGAAGAAACCATAGCGTAACAACCAGATCCACTCAACTCATTTCTCCAAACATCCACTCACTAAGCGCCACGACAGGTACCCGGACAAACTCCGATTCAAAGAATGAAGTGATGCTCCGGGGCATGTTCTACCGGCTCAATTATTCGTTTAAAGACAAGTATCTCTTTGAGGCCAATGGACGGTATGACGGGACCTCGCGTTTCCCCAAAAAAA
>CAZANK010000445.1:0-3419 GCA_964486235.1 uncultured Prolixibacteraceae bacterium
ACAAACTCCCATGCACTCCGAATTTTTCTATCAGTAGGGTACCTGAGTAGTTACAGTAAAAGAGTGCTTCCATCACATTTTCCTTTTCCAGCATCCCGGTAAACCTGCTTTTCTTTACCTTTTCGTCGGCAAACACCACCTCAACATCGAACCAGCGTTCCAGCCTCAGTTTGAGATTTTCAAGTGATTCTTCACGAAAAACCAGTCTGCCATTGATCCAGTCTGTTTCCGGTTTTATATCCTGAACATCGCGTAAATACATCTTCTGACCAGCTTTATCAAAAACAAGTTTCTGACTGGGTTTCATATTCTGTTTGCCATATTCACTGTGTACCTGAATACTTCCCTCCACCAGCGTAACAGAAATAAAATTGTCGTCAGGATAGGCTGACACATTAAACTCCGTACCGGTCACTTCCACTTCCAGATCGGAGGTTGCGACCTGAAAAGGGCTCTTTTCATTTTTTGTGACTGAAAAATAGGCTTCTCCTTCGAGTGTTAATTTCCTGCTGAGTACAAAATCATTATTGAACGTCATCTTGCTTCCTGAATTCAGCCATACCCTGGAACTGTCGGGCAGTATAATTCCGGTACGGTCACCGTAAGCACACGTAATTGTCGTGACCAGACCATCACCCTTTATGCTCTTTTTCCCGATATAATAACTAAAAGGCAGCGCAAGCAACAAAATAATAATCGCCGCATACTTTATCATTTCATTCACCCGGATCAGCTTGATCTTTCTTTGTTTTTTCTTCGCCTGTATTTTACTTCTGAATTTCCCGATGGCCTCGTTAATGTCATATTCTTCAACATTGCTTTTCGCTCCGCAACTCAGCCAGACATCTTTCAACTCGCTGTAAATCTTTTTGTTCTCATCAGAAAGATCCAGCCAATACTCCACATTCTTTAGTTCTTCCCGGCTTGCTCCTCCTGAAAACAAACGGACAATCTGAATATAAATATCATTTCCACGTTCCATGTCAATTTTTTCGTTTCTAATCCTATGACGGAAAATTTTACAAAACCCTATATAGGGGAGATAAAAAAAATTTGACCGGATTGTGAATTCACGCAGATTTACGCCATGAATAGAAAATCAGGAAAAAGCCGGGAATATCTCGTGTGAATTAAAAACCCGTCATGATTTAGTAATACGAATGCTTAATCGATTAAATTAAACCTCATACAAAAACCGGGTATCTTAAAGGCAAGAGGATCAAAAAATAACATTTTTTATTTTTTCGACAATTTCCTGAAAAACGTCTTCTTTTATCCGGCTGCATTTTTTTAGTACATCCCGTTCAGTATATCCTGAAATTAACTGACAAACTACATAACTTTTCTTTTGCAAGGGTTTGGTGAGCATTTCATTTATTAATTCAAAAGTGTATTCAGGGTAGTAATTCTTAGATGAAATCATTGCTAAATAAAAGAAACCTTCCTGCTCTAATAATTCGTCATTAGAAATGACTATTGCCATATGCGGTTTTGTTGTTCCATCGGGAAATAAAAATTGTACCTCCACGATATCTCTTTGCGATATCTTCATTACAAATATTTCTCAAAATGTTTGGCCATCGCTCGTTTGGAACCTGCAAAAAATGCCTCTTTAAGATGCTCTTTATCATCCTCCTGCTGGTCGGTATCAGCAATCTCTACAGCTAAAACTCCCCGGATTAAAGAAAGAGCTGCTTTCAATTCAGAAAATGACAAACTATCATCTATAGTTATTTTTACAGTAGTCATATCCTCAAAATTTTAGGTACTGTTCAGTTCAAAGGTAATCATTTTTCAGTACAAAGGAATAAGCTTTGTAACGGTTTGCAGCCCAACTAATCTGCTTTTTGCTATTTCAAAGCTGTGATTTCATCCGTGTCTTTGCGGCACACAATAAACTGGCTATCGGTTTTGCAAACAAGATGAATAATTTTGGGGGGTTGGATGGATTGCATCGGTTGCATTTTTCTTCCATGAATTATAAATCTTGTTAAAATTAAATTATTCATCCGGCAAAATTACGTACATTTACAACAAATAAGTGAGGTAAAACGAACCATGGGAAAATGGGATATCGCAGGCATATCAATGATAAGTTTCACTTGACCTTAAATATAAACGGCACAATATGAAAACAGAAAGTATAAAACAGGCCCGGTTTGAGCTACGGCTGTCAGAACAAGAAAAAGTGATTTTCGAGAAGGCATCTGAACTAAGTGGTCATAAAACACTTTCAAGTTTTATCACTTCGGTTGTCAGGAAACAGGCCAGGAAAATTATTGATGATCATGAAAAAATATTAGCAACGGAGAACGATAAGGAAATTTTTTTCAATGCTATTCTGGCAAACCATGAGCCAAATGAAAAATTAAAAAAGGCTGCCCAAAAGTACTTGGCACTGCATTCCAAAAATGAATTTGAAAATTTCACTTCTTGAAAGTTCTCACAACAGAACAGGTTTCAACTGTGGCAAAGAACTACTTGATCACTATATTAAACAGCAGGCAGGTCAAGACGTAAGAAGAAAGCTTTCTGTTTGTTTTGTTCTCTCAAACGAAGATCGTGAAGTCAAGGGATATTACACCCTGTCTAATAGTAGTATACCCCGACATGAAATACCCGAAAAATTCTTACGACGATTACCCGGATCATACGCGAACATACCGGTAACTTTATTGGGAAGACTGGCTGTCGACAGGTCTGTATCCGGAAAAGGGGTTGGCGAGTACTTATTAATGGACGCTTTGAGTGAGAGTTACAGGGTTTCTAAATACACAATAGGCTCTATGGCAATTATCGTTGATCCAATTGACGATCAGGCTGTTTCTTTCTATGAGAAATATGGTTTTATCAGGCTTCCCGGTAACGGTAAAATGTTTTTACCGATGAATGCTGTTTCAAAGATTTTCCCTGACATTTAAGACGACACAAGTACGGATAAAAAATCAGGCTTTTTCTTCCCTGAAAAGGATGAAAAGCAAGAATGGCGGTAATAATCTGCTTCATTTTTCACGGAGGTCCATGGTGGCCTTCGACAGGTGCAATTCCACGGTTTTTACAGATATTTCCAGCAGTTCAGCAATTTCCCTGTTTTTCTTTCCTTCAAACCGTTTCAAGCGAAAAACCTTCTGCTGCTGAGGCGGTAACTGGGAAACCACTGTTTCTACTTCCTCAGCCAAATCGTCCAGCAGTAAAAGACTTTGCCCTGATTCCTCTTCTGAAAAAAAGAAAAAAGGCGACTCCTTGACAAATGATTCTTCAAGATAAGCGTACAACGCTTCTTTCTTCTTCAATTCTCTTATATAATTGATCGAATTATGGTAAACTGACTGGAACAGGTAAATATAGGCTTCTTCCTGTCCCTGAATTAACCCCTCAACAATATCGGACCGATATTTTCCCATACGATGTGGAATATC
>CAZANK010000446.1:0-3406 GCA_964486235.1 uncultured Prolixibacteraceae bacterium
ACCGGTCAAAATCGGAATGCCCGATTGAAGATTACCGGTCTTTCCGGTTTTTTCGTGCCCTTCCCATGGCATCCGCAGCGATCATGGCATCCAGCACCTTCCCGGGCGTGATCAGTCCCGCCTCGTGATGAATCCCTTCTGCCGGAGCGCAGGCCTTGATCGCCGCCTGTGTCAGATGTTCCTTGTTGTTGTCTGTGATTCCGACACCGGAGAGCGTGGTCGGCAAGCCGATTTCTTCACAGAACGCATAGACCGTTTCCATTTCGGAAGGCAGCGCATCGGTGAGGTGAAGTCCTGTCAACACGCCAAAGGCCACTTTTTCACCATGATAGAACGCGTGTGTCTCCTCCAGTGCGGTCAGCCCATTATGAACGGAATGCGCGGCTGCAAGTCCTGAACTTTCAAAGCCGATCCCGCTTAAAAGGGTGTTGGTTTCCACGATATGACTGAGAGCGGGCGTAACGACTTTATTTTCACAGGCAATTTTAGCTGCCGTCCCGTAACGCAGCAGGGTGTCATAGCAAAGCTCCGCCAGGTTCAATCCGGCTAACGTGCTGTACCCTCCGCATTCGTTTTTTGACTGCGTACGCTCACACGACCTGGCTTCAAACCACGTGGCCAGGGCATCGCCCATGCCCGAAACAAGGAAACGCACCGGCGCATTGGCAATAATGGTCGTATCGACCAGGACCACCTGCGGATTCAGCTTCTGATAATACACCGCATCGAACACGCCCCCTTCCGTGTAGATCACGGCACATCCGCTGCATGGCGCATCGGTGGAGGCAATGGTCGGAACGATGATCACCGGGATACCTGCCCTGTCGGCAGCAATTTTCGCGGTGTCGATGGTCTTGCCGCCTCCCATTCCCACAAGAACACCGGCTTTCCGGGACGTGATCATTTCGGATAACCGTGTCAGTTCCTGTTCACAGCATTCTCCGCGGAATTCCTCGACTTCGATCCCATATCCTTCCATGTTGTACTGAAGCAGGATTTTATTTCTGACAGTCGGTGAAGCCAGGATGAGTCCTTTTTTTCCTAACAGGCTGACTAATCCCGGCAATTCATACAGCGCGTTTTCACCCTGCAGGTACTTCCCCGGGAAAGCCGCCTTATTGATCCTGACTTTTTCCCGTTCCAGATTCACGTACGCCTGTCCGTACGAATCCGCGTGTCCGGCACTTTCTGTCTTTTTATTCATGATTTTATCTGTTGGTTCCTGATTCCGCAACACCTTTCACCACAAGCGGTTGCCCATAGAAATACCACCCCACAAAACTCCTGGGACGAAGGAGGAAACAGCTTGTGATGATCCGAACAAAACTACTTAAGAATGATTTCATAATCAATTCTTTCTTAAGAAAAAGCCACATCCTCCGGATTTTATTCGCTTCGCCCTGCTTATGCATCCACATGTGGTAATGTAAAAAAATAACATGGACAAAACTATTCATTTGGTTTCTTAAACATTTTTTCAAGTCGAGGGATAACCCTTTTGAGTAGTTCCTCCGCAGTAATAGCACTGGCAAGATCTTCATCAGGCTCTAAATGCTGTTCCTTGGTCAATATGAACATTTCGTTTTTCCCTCTTTGAATAACCCCTCGCTAAATCCAGGTACTTTTTCATGTTGTTGCGTAATTCTGCCGAACTGATAACTTTCATACCTTCATAATTTGATGTACATTATAAAGTACAAAGATAGCTTTTCTTTTTATCAGTCCCAGCTTGATTAAGATTAGCCTTTCTTTGCAATGGAATTGATTTTATCGGTGAACTTTGTAAGAACTCACCAGATCATTAGCCAGGGCATCTTGGAACAATCTATACTTTCTCTGGAATGGTCTGTCAAATTCCAGCAGGTGTTCGACTGCCTTGATCGCATGAATAACGGTTGTCCTGTCAAATGGAACTGTTTTTGCGATATCGGGTTCCTGTTCGTTCATTTTCGTTTTACGGTAATGAAAGACGCTGTAACGCGCCTCGGCTACCTCCCTCTGCCTTGTTTTCTGATAAAGGCTTTCGACAGGGACATTCCATACGGAGGCAGCAACATTTTCAATCTCCCGGGGAAGGAGCAGAAATCCCGGGAAAGCATAAGGGTTCATGGCTTTCATCTATACTCGATTTAAAACATTTAAAGAACGGGTATGAACTGATTTTCCCAGATGAAGGTCACAATAGTCTAATCAGCTAACGCCTGAGCAACTAAAGAAAAAGTAAAAGATAACTGTGGGGTCATGCTGAGACAACGAATTTTCTTTCGTTATGAGGAGAGTACATTGACGAATGAAACTATGAAATATGAGAACCGAAATTATAACAATATCGCAATCTATCATTATAGCTTTTAAAGTAACAAGCTATCATTGTAACTTGATACTTTTTATTCAGCGCTTTTCGCTCACACACCCAAAAACGGGCTCTACCTGGTTCTTTTTATTATTTTTCTGACATCCATTTGACACGGGAAAAAGTCAGTAACGTATACGATTTTATGGGAATGATCAATAAAATAAATGATTTTTATTGCTTTATTGGGGGTATAAGAATAAAGAATAAACCGATGTTTCTTCCCCAGACCTTGTAGTCTACTTTCCAATGTACCTCTTTCCGGAAGTTTCTCTAAAGAAATAGCCAGGTTCAGCAACTCTTCAGACTTTCTATTCGCACTTTGTTCACTGTGATACTGGTAGAGATAAGTAAGTATCTCATAGTAGAAAGTTCGGCTTCCGGCGTGATTTCTACCGTGTAAGTTGTTGTTTCTTCCACGAGTCAACTGCTTTTTTAAATGCCTTAATGTCTGTTGTCTTCCCTTCGGCAATCGATGACAAAGATGCCTCAGCCCTTTTGATCATATCTTCGTCCGTGGTTGAAAAAAAATCAGAGCCAGTCTCCTTTTTTTCGCTTTTCATCATGCTGTGAACCAGCCGCAAAAATCGTTCATCCGCCCGGTCAATATACTCGTGTATTTCTTTTCTAATATCCGTGGTTCTCATAGCACACCATTTTAAACAAAATTAATCATTTTTAGGAATCTAAACATACCTGCCATTTCTTATGAGTAGCATTCAGATTCTTTTTCTCCAAAGATCGCTCCAAAAATAGAATTGATCTCTTAAAGAATTTTTTTCTGCCCCTTCTTTGAGAAACGGATTCTTTTACCAGTTCTTGTTTGTTCAATTGTATTATAATGATATATGGCGAATAATCCGAACTATCTGTTAGTACCAATATCTCTTTTGTCAGAGGCTTCAGCTATCAGTCTTTCGTTGTAATCATTGTAATCTGACTTTTAATTTGGACTTCATAGAAGGCTCATAGTCAGGTATTTAAAAAATACAAAAAGCATAAAAAAATGTTGCATAAACCGTTGTAATTGTTTAAATTTGAGGTAATTAGATC
>CAZANK010000447.1:0-3395 GCA_964486235.1 uncultured Prolixibacteraceae bacterium
CGCTCACGCCAACCACCAACCTGGATATCCAGTTCGGCCAGTACCATACCAACCGCTAAAAGGTTTCATCATCCATGAAAAACGGGAAAGGGAATATCGGACTGAACCTATACGCGCAACGGCTCTCCGATGACGCACTTGATAAAACCGGCGAAGGGAACACGAAAAGCGAGGTAAAAAAGAAAGACGGGATTTCCGACCGGGTCGAATCGAAACTGGCCAACGCAGGGTTTGACCTTTACCTGGAACACCCGTTCTTTACCAGTGACAGGCTGATTATACGCGGAAAATCAGTTTTTGAAAACCGTGCAGGAGGCACCATGAGCGGCGATTATTACATGAACCCCCTCACCGACGGGACGGAGAACATCACGACCGACCGCTATGAAACCGACCTTCAATACACCACGAAATTAAAAACAAACTCGGAGCTGAACTTCTCCCTGGGGTATGTCAATCACAAGCGAAAAGCCACCAACGATTCGTTCCTAGGCGATTACATGGACACGCACGATGATGAGGTTCCCGACCTGCGCATCATGCGGCCTTACCTGGCCGATGAAGGCACCTGGACCTCCACCCTGAGTATCAGCTCAAAATGGGGAAAGCACAGTTTTCTGTTCGGAGCGCAGACTTACTTTGACAAGCTCGAAGAATCGGGCATGTACGTAGTTGTTGATGACGAAAGCAATTATTACGGGGAGCCTTACAAATCAATCGCCGATAAATCCGCGCACGAGTTTGGCGCCTTTATCCAGGATGAATGGGCGCTGACAAGCAAGCTAATGGTCGTTCCGGGCATCCGCATGGATTACCATCATTCGGAAGAAGAATACAACACCGACCAGCAGGTTTTTGCATCGGCTAACTTCCCCAAAACGGATTTCGACGAAACCAGCATCAACCCGCGTGTGGCGCTCAAATACGTCCTGTCTCCACGGGTCACATTACGGGCCTCTGCCGGATCGGGATTCCGGGCGCCTTACGGATTCTCGGAAGACCTTCATTTATGCAGCGGTTCGCCCAGGGTATGGAAATCATCTGATCTAAACCCGGAGAAATCGGTCAGCTATAACCTGTCGGCCGACTATTACGGGAACCGGGTCCGGCTTAGCGCGAACCTCTTCCGCACCGATTTGAAAAACAAAATCGGGTTTACTGACGCCGACGGACAGGTTGCTGCCCTGGGATATGATTACCAGTGGCGAAATATTGACGATGCCTTTGTCCAGGGAGTCGAGCTGTCGGTCATGGCGAACCTGGCCAAATCGCTCGACCTGGGCGTCGATTTTACCGTCAACCAAGGCGAATATGACCAAGCCCGCGAAGACTGGGCCGGTACCCCTTACGAAAAAGACAGCAAATATATCTCCCGCTTCCCTTCAACTACCGGTAATATCAAATTGGAATATACGCCCGGGAAATGGAACTTCAGCCTGACGGGCAACTACCAGGGGAAGATGTACGTCGATTACTACAATGAAGATGTTGATCCGGAGGCCGGCGACCTGTCAAAAATTAAGGAAACCGATCCGTACATGCTGTTCAATGCCCGTATTTCTAAAAAGATCAAACGGTTTAAGCTTTACACCGGCATCAATAATATTTTCAATTACGTGCAGGATGAGAAACACCTCGACGATGCCGCCTTCATGTATGCGCCTATGTTTGGAACCCTGGTTTATGGAGGGATATCGATCCAGATCATCCACTAATTCGTAAGCAGGCATTAATCAGGGAAAAACAGTTTTGTACTTCATCAATCAGAAACGGGTGTTTTCAGAACAAAAACACCCGTTTTTGATTGATGCACCTCCAGTCCGGCGAGTGGCCATTTACGGGATGAATACTTTTACTCCCGGACAATCAACCGGAGTTTCCCGGTCGATTGCTGACGCACAAAATCAGTCATCACGTCTATTGGATAAGCCGAATAGTTTTCAGCATCGTCCTGCTTTTCTCCGGGACGATACTGCTGAAGAAAGTAACGTTGAGCGTCTTTCAGTTCTGAAAGGATACCCCGGATATGATCGAACGAAATCAACTCGCGGCATACCGTTGTCCTGAATTCATGGTCAACCCCCGAACGAACAATATACCGGACTGATCGCCTGATCTGTTCCAGTTTCCGCGAAGAAAATACGACCCCGGCAGCCGCGGCATAATCTTTTTCCTTCAGCGCCGATTTAACGTCCATGGCCACATAGTCGACCAGGTGTTCATTCAGCAACTGCAACAGAATTTTCGGATGACTTCCATTGGTATCCAGTTTCACAAAAAGCCCCAGGTCCTTTACCTGTCTTATAAAAACACAGAGGTCCGGTTGCATCGTCGGTTCTCCGCCGGTGATGACAAGCCCGTCAAGCAAAAAACGGTTCTTATCCAAATGGGCAAGCACGACATCCTCCGGAATTGCTCCTTCTCCAAAGCCGATTAACTCCGGATTATGGCAATAGGGGCACCGGAAATTACATCCCTGGGTAAACACGACCGAAGCAATTTTCCCCGGGTAATCCATCAGGCTTTGCCTGATCCAACCACTGATTTGCATGTTTTCTCCGAAAGAAGAGGGGCCTTAAAAAAAACGGCTCCCTTGTTATTGCTGTTCAATTATAAAACGGGTTCTGTTTCATGGAGCGGGATTAACCCCTCGTTAATGCCATTTTGATGGTCAAATAACCGGCGCTGTTTAAACTCCTGCTGTTTCCCGTCGTTCCACTGTTCCACAGGCCTCAGATAGCCGACGATCCGGGAGAATACTGTACATTTCTGCTCCTTTCCCACAGCCAGGCATTTTGGGCACTGCTGATGTTCGCCGTACAGGTATCCATGTTCCGGACAAATGCTGAAAGTCGGAGATAAAGTGAGATACGGCAGACGGAAGTGATGAAAAACCTTGGAAACCAATTTTTTCACCGCTTCTCCTGTCAACTGTCGCTCACCCACAAAGGTATGAAAGACAGTTCCTCCCGTATATTTTACCTGCAAATCGTCCTGCAACCGTAACGCCTCAAACAAGTCGTCAGTGTAATTCACCGGCAACTGGGTTGAATTCGTGTAATAGGGTTCCGCCCCGTTCCCGACCGCATCTTCATTCGCTACCAGGATATCCGGATACTGCCTTTTATCGATCCGGGCCAGCCGGTAAGAAGTACCCTCGGCGGGGGTTGCCTCCAGGTTGTAAATATGTCCGGTTTCTGTCTGGAAATCCTGCAGCTTTTCACGCATAAAATCCAGGATTTTCAGGCTGAAGGCATGACCTTCCCCCGAAACCACTCCCAGTCCCAGGAAATTAAGGCAGCATTCATTCATCCCTACCAGTCCGATGGTAGAAAAGTGATTGTCCCAATAGCGACCATTCTTTTTATATAAATGACGCAAATAAAACCGGGAAT
>CAZANK010000448.1:0-3391 GCA_964486235.1 uncultured Prolixibacteraceae bacterium
ACCTGATCATTGCTTTGACGCTTGATCTCCCGGTATGGATCGGCGTCCCTGCTGTGTTTTCGGAACAGGGCGTGTAAATTTCCGGACAAGTCAGGAACGGAGAACCTGTTTTCTTTCGTTTGGAACAAGGCGAACATTTCGCCCGTAAGTTGCTCCTTTTCCTTTCCGGATAAATCCAGTTTTTCGATCATTTTTTCAAAAACCCGGGTAAAGCAAAAGAAACATCTGTAATCTGAAACCACTTTTCCTCCTTTCTTAATGGTCACATGCGTTTGTCCCGGTTTCCAGCGACTGTTGCAGCCAGTCGGATACCAGTTCTGCCGGGCTTTTAGGCTGGGCGCCAACGTGTACCCGGATATTTTGTGCGGTGAACAAATTCACAGCGCGCTGTCCCATACCTCCCGCGATTACTTCGGTGACTCCTTTTTCGGCCAGCCAGGCCGGGAGCAAACCGGGCTCATGGGGAGGGGGTGTAACCCGTGTTTCGTTCAGAATCTTCCCTTCCTCCGTTTCAAGCAGCGCGAACTGCTGACAGTGTCCGAAGTGCTGGCATAACCGGCCGTTTTCCAGGGGTATTGCAATAAGTTGTTTCATCGTTTTCTCGTATTAAGTATGAAGTATCTCTGTAATCCTGGCATAATTGTCTCCTTTCTAATTTTTGTGGTTTAATAAGTCAATGATGTCGTTGATACTCTTGTGCTGATCCGGCATCACGATTAACTGAATCTGAAGCTGGTCGAATACCGACTTCACTTTTGATCCGAATTCCCCGGAAACCACTTTCGTCACGCCCTTGGAGGCAACTAGTTGCACAGATGCAGGACCGGCCCCTTCCACATGGTCTTTATTCGGATTGGGAATAAACTCGACCGAGCGTGTTTCCGTATCATAAATGACGAAATAGGAACAGCGGCCAAAACGGCTGTCCAATTGGGATGTCAATGCATTCCCTGTTGATGTGATCGCTACTTTCATAATTATTTAGTATCAAATTAAGATGTCGATCTTAAACGATCGAAACTTCGTTTCGGGTCATTGGCGTGTTGCAGTCGGGACAACGCACTTCCGCTCCGTTTCCTGAAACAGCTTTTCGCTTTTTCCCGCATTGCAGACAAACAAACACCGCTTCGCCGTTCATCGCACCCACATTTTCGTGAAACTGTTGGATGGCGGATGAGCCACAGAGTGCACAACCGGTTACTTCCTGATCCTTCCGGGGATGGTTAAACCAACACCCGCAACGATGGCAGGAATACCAGTCGCTGTTATGGTAGACCTTGCCCCCTTCAAAAACAATCGGACTCCCGATGACGAATGCCTGGGCTACTTTTCTCCGGGCGCTTTCGTAAATCCGGGCGAACGTGGGGCGGGAGATATCCATGACTTTTGACGCTTCAACCTGCCCGAGAAGCTCAAAATCGCTTAGCCGGATGGATTCATACTCCTCATAATTGAGGACAACTGTTTGTCCTTCTTTCATCGCTCCTATTGGTCTGAACCCTTTATAATGAGGAGGATGATCTACTTTTCGTCTTCTTTTTGGTCTTGGCATTTCCAGTTTAGAGCAATTGATCTTTACAAAGATATAGATCATTTGCTTTAAAGTGTTACTTTTTTATACTTTTTTCATCGGATTCCTGTCATTTCTTTCAAAATCCCATGTTTTTGGGATTGGCGCAATGAGATTATTTTCTTTATTTTGCTGCCGATGAAAATGGCCTTTACATACCGGATCAGGCGAATACTGGCGTGCATCTGTTTGGGTGTGGTGGTGATGCTGATGGTGAACGACATTGTCTTTCTTCACGCGCATAAGCTTTCCGACAGCGGGATGATTATTCATGCACACCCGTACAATAAAAAGGCCGATTCGTCGCCGTTAAAGGAACATCATCACGCAACCGCAGATTATATTGCCATTCAGATCAGTCAGATTCTTTTCCCTTGTGTGGTGATTAGTCTGCCGGCTGTCCTGTTTTATTTCAGAGGTAGCTATCGTTCTGCTTACCGGATGATCGTCGGGCAGCTTCATCTTCCCGGTATTCCCGGAAGATCTCCTCCTTTGTAAGACCCGTTTTTCTGTTTACCCTGCCGGTTTTCACACCGGTGGGCGTGTGAATTTCTGTTTCGAAAATAAAAAATCAACGACAAGGAATGAAACGTTTTATTCTGGTCCTTGGACTGGTCATCGCTGTGGTTTGCACGTTGGCTCAGGGCTCAAAAACAGATGTGATCGATCAAATTGGATCAAAAGGGCAACAACACCGGAATCGGTATGGGAAGAACAGGGATCAGCATGTGATTGGACATGTGGTTTCGAAAGGGGAGCATCTTCCGTTTGCGTCTGTCGCGGTGAAGGGCACGGCCATTGGCGCTGCTACCGATGAAACCGGCCATTACCGGTTGATGAGCCTGCCGGAGGGCAAGCTAACCATCCGGGTACAGTCGGTTGGATATCGTCCGTCTGAAAAGGAAATTACGATCGAGCGGGGAAAAACGAAAGAACTGAATTTTGAGCTGGCGGAAGATGTTCTTGGGTTGGAAGAGGTCGTGGTCACGGGCGACCGGAATGAAAAAAACAGGCGGGAATCGTCGGTCATCGTGAATACCATTACGCCTAAGCTGTTTAACATGACGAACGCCGTTACGCTGAGTGACGGGTTGAATTTCAGTCCGGGTGTCAGAATGGAGAATAATTGCCAGAATTGCGGGTTTAATCAGGTGCGGATGAACGGAATGGAGGGTCCGTATTCCCAGATATTGATTAATGGACGTCCTGTTTTCAGCGGACTGGCCGGCGTGTATGGTTTGGAACTGATTCCGTCAAACATGCTGGAACGGATCGAGATTGTCAGGGGGGGAGGATCTGCACTTTATGGGAGTAACGCCATTGCCGGTACCATCAATCTGATCCTGAGAGATCCGATCCGTAACACCTATGAGTTTGGCTTGACAGAAGGTTTCTCGGGAGTGGGTATCACGGGGTCGGGCAATCCGTCGCGGGACCTTAGCATCAATGGCAATTCGTCTGTGGTATCGGACGATCATAAAACCGGCATGGCTATTTATGGTTTTTACCGTGATCGTCAGCCTTTCGATGCAAACGGAGATGACTTCTCGGAGCTGACCAGGATCAAGAACACCACCTTTGGTTCCAGATTCTTTCACCGCTTTGGGATGAGGAGTAAGCTGTCTGCCGACTTTTTTAATATCAAGGAGGAACGGCGGGGAGGCGACCGGTTTGATTATCCGCCTCACGAGTCAAATGTGACGGAAGGGGTTACCCATGATATCACAACCGGGGCGTTGACTTTCGATCTTTTTACCCGGGAAACGGATCTGTTGTCGGTCTTTTTCTCGGGACAGCAAGTGCACCGGGATTCGTATTACG
>CAZANK010000449.1:0-3390 GCA_964486235.1 uncultured Prolixibacteraceae bacterium
TAATGATTCCAGGAATATATGGTTTGTTCCAGTTTTCAATAACTACCTTTTCTTTCTCTATAACCAATCTGGAGGAAAAAGAATTCAAAAATTCGCGGTGAACCAACGAGTATTTACCCTTGTGTCATTTTTAGTATATACAAATGTAGTGTCTTTAGTATATTCTGATTGATCATCTCTGATATCTTCTCCGACGATATCCTCTCCGTTTCAATAACACTTCATTGAAAGCGTGAGTTCCCTTTTAAAAATTAAGCTTCAATAATAGTATCAAATTGCATTATTTTGTATATTTGTACGTAACCAACTCATTTCAAATTGATTGAAAACGGATCAAATTTCAGGTGAGTTAAACGGTGAGTTCTTTCTGGAAACATTCGGATATCTTTCTGATAATAAAATATTTACAGGATACAAGACGAATCCTGGTATCCCGACAAATTGAAAATCAAGTAGCTAGATGAAAATTTAGCTCCTTTCTTATTTGATGTGGGGACAACATGGGGACAACATTTTTGGGATTTGATGGAATGGAATTTCCCCTTCTTATTTTACCCCAACAGGTTTTTGCTATTGAAAACACTCACAAAAAAAATGTATGGGCTTCAGTATTTGTTTACTTCATTGTTTGGCGCCATTACGCCCTTTTGCTCCTGTTCCTCTATACCCCTTTTTATTGGTTTTGTCCAAGGCGGAATACCGCTTGGTGTAACACTGGCTTTTTTGATCACTTCTCCGCTGGTTAATGAGGTTGCTGTTGCGATGTTTTTAGGGCTGTTTGGAATTAAGGCAACCTTGGTTTATTCCTTCAGCGGGATTCTTCCCGGGACAATCGGAGGATTTATCCTGGGAAAATTGAAACTGGATCGCTACCTCAGCGAGTGGGTAACGGAAATTCAATCGAATTCGGAACAAGAATCGGAGCAGTGGTAAAAAGACCAAACACCATTTATCGACCGGTTGCCAAGTATCATTCGCGAAGGATGGGACATTGTGCGCAAGGTATTGGCGTACGTGCTGATTGGCATTTTCTTCGGAACAATAAGCATGTTTATTATTTTATTGGGATACTTATTCAACTGGATACAATAAACTAAACACAAGAAAAGAAAATGGACAGACGTAAAGCAATGAAGATAACTGCAGGTGTTATTGCCGGAGGTGGAGCCGGGTTATTCACCATTTCAAAAGCGTTTAAAACCAGGGGCCCGGATCAAGCAGAACCCCAAAACCTGGAATTCGACTCTGCTGAAAGTAGTTGGAAATACACAGAACTGGACCCTTCCGTTTCCGCCAGTCTGGCTTACCAATTCTACAGTCGTTATCAAGTTCTATTTGAATAGCTACTTTCCCGTCTTCGTAATCGGCTACGCTGTCTTTTGCATTTTGCAAAAGTTCCCATGCCCAACGACCTTTGTTGTTTCCTACGGTCTTTTCTAAATCATGCAGTCGCTTTTTGAGGTCTGAACCATTAAAATTGTCAAAATACGTTTTGATAAGTCCGCATTGGCCATCCATAATGGTTTCAAAATAGTTCAGTCGGATTAATTTTCAAAAATTCCTGATAAGGTATCCCTCCAGTTCCGACAAGCAACATTTTGTTAGGATGGAATTTCGTGTTAAATATTCCCATCCCTTCATTATTTGCACTTGCACCGCTTTTCACTTCCAGCCCGATTACTTTACCTCCTTTTTCAAGGATAAAATCAACCTCATTATTACCCTCTCGCCAGTAATGGAGATTATACCTCCCGGAAACAGAATGGTTAAATAAATGTGCCCCAACGGATGATTCAACCAACCTACCCCATAGTTTTGGATTCACAATGGCATCTGAATAGGTTTCGTAATCTTGTGATGTTAGTAATGCATTATTATATACTTGAAACTTTGGACTGGATGATCGTTTCCGGATTACACTACCAGCATATTTTTCTAAACCACCCAGCAGGCCGCAATCGGATAGCAATTTGAGGTAATTAGCCAAAGTCGTTGTATTGCCGGCATCCTGTAGCTGCCCTGTGATTTTGGTATATGACAGAATCTGCCCCGAATACAGGCAGCCAAGTTCAAATAGCCGTTTCAGTAATGCAGGTTTATCCACACGGGTTAACATCAGAATATCTTTGGAGATGCTGGTCTCTATAAGTGAATCTTTTATATAGTTTTTCCAGCGCTCCTCATCATTGATCAACGACGCAGAACCGGGATAGCCGCCAAAGTAAACATACTGCTCAATTGACCAACCGAAAGCTGTTTCCATTTCGGAAAACGACCAATGGCCGAGATAGAACGTCTCGAAGCGTCCGGCCAGAGATTCTGTCAAGCCTTTCTGGATAAGCAGACGCGAAGAACCAAGCAAAACGAGTTTGATATTTACTTTTTCACGAGTGTCTTTGTCCCATTGCTGCTTGACAACTTCACTCCAATTATCTATCTTTTGTATCTCATCGATCACAAGGAGATATTCCGAAGCACCGGAGGCTTTCATTTTCAACCTGGCTGTTTCCCATACTTGCATCAGCCATGCTAAGTTAGTTGCCAAGACGGCATCAGCCGATTCATATACATATGAGATGGACAATCGAGACAACAATTGGTTCACCATAGTGGTTTTACCCACCTGGCGAGGGCCAAGGATTACTTGAATGAACTTTCGCGACTCTTCTACTCTTGCTTTAACTTGCTTCAAATGTGGACGTTCGTACATATTAAATAAAATTACTCAATATTAGGAGTAAATTTACTCAAAATACTTAAACTGCCAAAATAAACTGAATATTTTTATCAGATTCCTTATATCCGCAAATAAAAAAACAGAAAAAATCGGGAAGCCCTGTAAAAATAAGGATTACAGAGCTTGCCCGAATGAAAGTTTTTCACTTATCTAGGTGAAAGAACCATCGTTGCGGATGAAAGTTACATATTCTACTGAAAATATCAACCCGATGGGCGGAATAAATTTCGCCGACAGGATTATCGGGAATGCCAACGTGTACAAAATCATCGACCAAGCCCTTGGAAGCCGTGGGGTTAAGGCAATCTATCGTTACAGTGATCAACATCAACATGCGCATGAACCGTTTGATGTTGGGACTGCAGGTACATACCGGACAGTTGTCATCGCAGACAAAGGATTCTATTTTAGACTATGAACCAGTTTATCCCCACCGACAAATATGATTCAAAGAGAAGCTATAAACATGCAGACGGTTATTTTCCCGGGATCGCATCTATAGGGAACTATCCTGTTTATATCGAAAACCGCAACGGGAACAGTAACGTAAAATACCAACAGGAACAGACCCTGCAGCGGGCTTATGACCTTCTGGGGGAGTTTGGCATACGGCCCAAATACAGCCGGATGGATTGTGGTTCTTTTGACCGGGA
>CAZANK010000450.1:0-3387 GCA_964486235.1 uncultured Prolixibacteraceae bacterium
GAAGGAACGTGTTGAAACCCGCGCCAAAAATGCATTCTTTTCGTTCTTCAATCGGTAAAAGGTTTAGTTTCTGAACCACACGCACCTTGTGCATCTCCAAAGGTGTTACCTCACCGCTGTAAAACTTAACAGTTTTTAATTGATCAAGATTCTCCATAAGATCGTTAATATTTAGTCTTCACTGATTTTTAGGCCGAAACAAAACCATTCCGGGAAAGCACAAAAAAGCACCCCCCTCCGGTTGATTTTCGGAACCTGCGAGTTTACGAATAAATAATTTTTAATCAAAATTATCCTGCAACTTAAAGCAGTTCAGCGGACACATTTTTTTGAGGTCGTTTCTCACAATGAGTCGGTTCAGTCCAAAGCCGTGGCAAGAAACAAATCTGCCGAATACTCCGGTTACTGATCCGGATAGTTAAGCTTCAGGCCTTCGCTTAACACGCCGTTTGCATGACGGTAGTAATGGCCACGCAGGTCGGCGGCATATTCTTCCATCACCTTTTTCCCCAACCCATTGCAGTCGCCGGTCTTGTACAGTGCACGTCCCAGGAATATCTCCTTTAGCGAGGTGTTCCGTTCCGAGTTATCGGTCCGGCTGGGGACCGTCATCTCCAGCGCCTCTTCAATGGAATTCATCGCATGGCCCCTCATCCCTTCCATTCCGAGCAAATCATACAATACCGGAGCTGCGTCCCGGCTCCCGATCGTTTCACAGGCAACAGCAACAGCCCGGAAATGAGAAAAACTGCTCTCCGGCCTCAGTTTTTTCGCCAAACGGATCACCGAAGGCAGAGCTTCTTCTTTTTTACAGTTCCCCAGGGCGATGATCAGGCTGTCCAGATAACTCATGCTTGCACCAAACTGTCCCATTCCCCGAAAGTTCCAGCCCTTATCCCATTCCGCGCAGGCATCGATCGCCTTTTTCAACGTTTCCCAGCCCGTGGGATCCTTAAGAAAACCCAATATCCGGGCATAGACCAGCCTGTCTTCTTCTTTTGTTGCTGCGTGGTATTGTTCCCGCAGCAGCGGGAGTGCTTTCTCCGGCTGCCAGAGGACGATCTCCAGTCCTTCGAGATCGTGCACCACCTTACGCACGGCTTCCTGCAACGCTTCTTCCGAAGGTGGATAGTTGTCTTTAAACGTGAGGGTTTCTTCCGTCAGGCTTCCTTTTTCCACCAGCTCCCGTTGCAATGTTTTCAGATCAATATGCCGGATCAGCTTTCCGGAGCTTTTTGCCATCGCAGCAGCCATTCCTACGGCGAAACCCTGGTTCTGCAGGCACGGCTGCATCCGGATCACCGGCATGGCATCACGGTCGGCGCTGACTCCCAGCCCGGTCACGATGACCCCTTCCAGTCCTTTGGGCAGTAACGCGCGGTAAGGCACGTAAGCCATTACCACAGCGTTGCTGTGGGCGGGCGGCTTCATCGAGAAGAACGGGTGCTCCGTGAAACCGTGGGTATCGAACGAACTTTGATGGATAGACAAGACATCCGGGTAGGTGCGCTTGTTGAACACATCGAGCACCTGCACGGTGAAATCGCCGACGATCCGCCGTCGTTCCCGGGTCTGCGGCAGCTTTCCCACGTCAAAATTACCGGCATACTTTTTCCTGGCTTGCACAAAGGTGCGCCACACATCAATCACATCGCTGTCATCAATGAGCGTCCAGTCGGTGTTGTTATAGAAATCATCCGGGCCCTTCGACGGCAAACCTGCCCCCTGTACAGCAACTGTCGTACCATCGGTGTAGCTGTAACCGGCTCCGGCGGCAATGGCAATATCGGCACTTCCGGTCGAATCAACGACCGTATGCGCCAGCACAACCCCGCGTCCGAACGGTGTGGCCACCACAATCCCTTTCACCTGGTTACCGTCAACAAAAGCGCCGCAGCCCAACACACCGAACCATATCTCTCCGCCGGCTTTCCTGATTTCAGAACGAAACCACTCGGTTTTCCAGTCATACACCCATTCATCCAGCTCCGTTTTCTGCCGGTCGCTTTCGCCTCCCAGACCCTTCACGCCCAAATCCACCTCCCGGGAAAAACCTTCCCGATAGCCAAACCAGTAGCGGCCGATGAGGCCGGCAGTCATCGTGCCCCCGAGTTCGTGCAGGTACTCTACAACAAGTGTCCTGGCCCCTTTCCTGGCCGCTCCAATTCCCACAGGGGCACCGGCAGTTCCGCCGCCCACAACCACCACATCATAGACGCCCAATACCGGAAGGGCAGTCTCTTCCGAGTCGATCTTGTCCAGATTCAGTGAGCTTCTTATCCCGTCCAGTTGTTCTTTCACATCACCGGGATACGGTTCGGGAACGGCAAAGCCCTTTACCCTTAGCCGGGCAGATAACCGACGGGCCGATGCTGCAAGCGCGGCAGCCTCACCCACCTGTTCTCCCGCGGCGATCAGTGTCGCCGGTCTTAACAGAAAAGCGGCCACTTCCGGCGAAAGGGAAGCTGCTCCGGAAAGGACATATAAATGATCAACCTTCTTCGGCTGAAACACCGCCGTGTCGATCCGAGCAGGATCAGTGATACGATCCAGGTATTTCATCCCGGCAATATGGTCGGGCAGAATAAAAAACGGACGTTCCGAAGCTTCCACCTGCTCAGCGTCCCACGTCAAATCACGAATCCGTTGTTCGACGCCGGTCACGGAAGCCTGCGAAAGATCAGTTAACTCAAACCGGAACACCGACTTCCATACAGGAAATATTTTGTCTTTGATTGTTAACTCATTGGGCAGTAATTCGGAGTTCTCAGCAGCTTTTTCGTTTCCAACGGATATCCACTCAAACTGAACCTCCCCGGTATTTTCTCTTTTAAAGCGGGCATCCGACAAGCGGGCTACAGTGCCGTAAGGCGTGGCATCGATCACCGCTTTGGCCCTGATGGCCTGCCGTCCCGAACGGTTGGCGATTACCACCCCCGACAGATCATTCCGCTCATCCACAAGCAGGTCTGTAACAAAAGTGGAATGGAGAAATGGAATATGATGAGTAATCAATAAATTGTCCAATGTCCTTTTAATGTGCAGAGGGGTCGCAAAATCTTCCTTCCCGAATAGTTCTGCTTCCATTGGATGATATACAGGCTGATTTTTTCCCCGCCACAGCCGGTAAGTCGCACAAAGGTCTTCCCCCAGGTAAGGTTCCGGGGTGACCAGCATCACCCGGGCACCCGACCGGGCGGCTTTCACGGCCGCGGCGACGCCGGCCGTCGATCCTCCTGCAACCAGCACATCCGCTTCGAAGATGAGAGGCAACTCCCGTGACGACTGCCTTGCAAATTCGGGGTTTGCTGCATGAACCGCAGCCCATCCGTTCAACCCTCCCATGGAAAGGAAAGCCGTCGCGGCCGACGTAGTCTTAACAAAATC
>CAZANK010000451.1:0-1294 GCA_964486235.1 uncultured Prolixibacteraceae bacterium
AAATGCGGAAGGGCTCACAGCCATTGAAGGCGGCGGATATATCCGGATTCATCCGGAATTTTTTAAACGAATCGATCAGCGCATCGATGAAGCCAACGCCAAAGGCTTTGTGGTGTCGCCCGTCATTTTATGGGCGCTTCCCAATGGTCCCGGCCGTCATTTAAGTCCCGGCTACTCGCTGCCCCTGGAGGAGGCCGTGCTGCTGGCCAAATACATTGTGGCCCGCTATCAGGGGAATCAGGTGGTCTGGACACTTGGCGGCGACGGCCGTTATACCAACGACCAGGAACTCAAGTGGAAGGAAATCGGACGCCGGGTTTTTAACGGCACCGATCATGCCCCCGTTACCCTGCATCCTCATGGAAGTTCGTGGGTCGGCGAATTGTATGCCGGCGAAGACTGGTATCAACTGATGTCGTATCAGTCCTCCCACGACAACGGCGAACGGGTTGTGAACTGGATCAACAAAGGCCCCATGTCGCAGATGTGGAGCAAACTGAAACCCATGCCCTACATCAACATGGAACCCAATTATGAGGAAATTCATTTCAGGATTACCGACAAGGACGTGCGAAATGCATCGTACTGGAGCCTTTTCGCCACTCCCGTTGCCGGGATCACCTACGGAGCCAATGGTGTATGGCCCTGGCTGGCCGAAGGTGAGCCGATCCTGAACCACAGCCATAAAGCCGGTGTGACCGGATGGCGAAAAAGCACCGAATTTCCCGGAAGTATCCAGATGGGTTATCTCGCCGGCTTCTTTAAGCAACTGGAATGGTGGAACCTGTTTCCCGCCAATGATCTGCTCGTCGTGCAACCGGGTGAAAAAACATTTAACCAGTGGGTTTCCGTTCTGAAAACACCTGATCACACCACCATCGCTGCTTACATCCCCCAAAAAGCCAATCTAGAACTGTTCAATCCGGGAAAATATGAATACACCGCCCAATGGTTTGACCCGGTCAGCAACCGCTATCAAAAAGCTGTCATCCGGAACGATCAGGGCAGGATCAGGATCGCGCAAAATTTTGATCATGATATGCTTATTCTGTTAACAAAAAAATAATATGCAAAAAGTAGCCTTAATAGGAGCCGGCGGCAAAATGGGCTGCCGTCTCACCCGCAACCTGCGGTCATCTGCCTATCAGATGCAGTATGTCGAAATCAGTCCTGCAGGGACGGAGCGGCTAAAGGAACTCGGGGTTTCGGTTTCCGAAAGCAGCCAGGTCGTTCCGCAGGCCGATGTGGTCATCCTGGCCGTTCCTGATGTGGCGCTGGGGAAAGTATCGGAAAT
>CAZANK010000451.1:1304-3377 GCA_964486235.1 uncultured Prolixibacteraceae bacterium
GGGTTTCGGTTTCCGGCAGCAGTGAAACGTTCCGGTTTCCGGAATACATCTCGCCGGAGCAGCCGGTAAACAGGCAACACCTTCCCCATTCCCGCTTCAGCGAAATTGCGTCGGCCTTGCGCGCGGCCTTTCCAGGCATCTGGGTGGGGACCGGCGTGAATGCCCATTTTGCAGAACTCAACCGGAACCGGCCCGATACGGCTGATGCCGACTTCATCTGTTTTGCAGCCAGTCCGCAGGTACATGCCTCCGATGAGATGAGCCTGATCGAAAACCAGGAAGGGCTTGCCGATGCAGTCCGTTCGGCACGCAAACTGTTCCCGCGCCTGCCGGTATGGATATCGCCCATCACGCTAAAGCAGCGTTTCAACGTGGTGGCCACGGCCGAAGAAACAGCCATCCCCGGTCAGCTGCCCCCGCAGGTCGATGGCAGGCAATCGTCGGTATTTGCTGCATCCTGGACCCTCGGGGCTCTTAGTCAACTGGCGCAGGCGGGGGCCGCAGCGGTCGATTTGTTTGAAACCACCGGATGGCGCGGGATCACGCAGGGCAGTTTTCAGACACCTTTACCCGCACTCTTTCCCTCCACACTGCATGAAACCTTCCCCGTGTTCCACCTGCTTCAGATGCTGAACGGGACCCTGGAAGCATACCCACCGGTCAGTTCCGACCCCACGGTCATTGAAGGGCTCATCGTCCGCAAGCAAAAATCGCTCGACCTGATCCTGGCCAATTATTCCGGCGAACAACAGCGCGTCCAGCTCAATTCCGGTAAAAACCGAACTGCTTCACTTGAGAAGCAGAACGCACTAACAAACGACAGTATTCTGCTGGAACCTTTTGCCCTAAGCACTTTCAAACGTTTCCGCTGATTTCCGGTTCAAGAATTTTTACATTTTTTTAGAAATTTTAACATGGATAATCGTCTGCATTTTTATAGAATTGCAGACCGTATTGAGAACCCATTAAAAATGAAGGAGGAATTTTTTATGTCAGTACGGAAACCTACTAATCCGAAAATCGCCCTATTGTTGGGGTTATTCTTTTTCAGTGTTTTAGCTGCTTTTGCATCCGATGGGGTGATCCTGTACACCCCGTACACCAAGATTGCAATTTCGCCAGGTCAATCAATTGATTACTCGATTGATGTGATCAACAAAAGCGATCAACTGTTCGATGGGGAGATCCAGGTTTCGAATATTCCGAGAAGCTGGACCTACAGTTTGAAATCCGGGGCGTACACGATCAGCAAAATTGCAGTCCTCCCGGAAGAGAAAAAAAGCATTTCACTGAAAGTCGAAGTGCCTTACCAGGTCAACAAGGGAAATTACAATTTCAGAATCACAGCCGGCGATTCGGCGACGCTGCCCCTGATCATTACCATTACGGAGAAAGGATCGAGCGAAACAGAGTTCTCGACAGACCAGTCGAACATGCAGGGCAATGCCAAGGCCACGTTTTCCTACAAGACGAGCCTGATCAACAGGACTCCGGAGAAACAGCTTTATGCGCTAATGGCTGACGCCCCCCGGGGGTGGGAAGTCACGTTCAAAGCAGATTACAAGGCTGTGACGTCAGTCGAAATGGAACCGAACACAACCAAGGAGATCAATATCGATATTAAACCTACCGATCAGGTCAAGGCCGGGACTTACAAGATCCCGGTACGCGCCGTAACCAGTTCGACTTCTGCCAATCTTGAGCTTGAAGCCGTGGTGACCGGCTCTTACGCGATGGAACTGACCACGCCGACCGGATTGGTCAGCACAAGTATCACGGCAGGAAGCTCAAAGAAGCTGCAACTGGTCGTGCGCAATACCGGTTCCTCTGATCTGACCGCCGTTGAAATGAAATCAGGCACGCCTTCCAAATGGGAGGTCATCTTTGACCCCGTGAAAATTGACCGGCTCAGTCCGGGAAGCGAAGCCACGGTATATGCCACGATCCAGTCTGATAAAAAGGCCATTCCCGGCGATTATGTGGCTACCCTGGAAGCCAAAAACCCGGAAACGTCATCCAAAATATCATTCCGGGTGATGGTCAAGACCCGCATGATCTGGGGATGGATCGGTG